>JACSRV010000143.1 GCA_014879545.1 Chitinophagaceae bacterium
CTGGAAGAATATAAGCAGGTACAAAAACAGATCGCTGATACAGGAACAGAAATGCTGACCCATACCGGCCCGACGTATGTGCTGATACTGGCCATAGGGCTGATGGTGGCCAACTCGCTGCTGGAGAGTTATAAGTGGTTCTCGCTGGTGCGCCGCACCGAGCCGGTATCGTACGGAACAGCGCTCGCATCCTACCTGGCAGGCATAGCGTTCTCCATCATCACCCCCAACAGGATAGGTGAATACCCGGGCCGCATTCTGTACCTGGGCAGGGGCAATACCATGCACTACATAGGTGTGTCTGTGACGGGTGTGCTCAGTCAACTTGCGGCCATCTGGTTTCTGGGCCTGGTGGGATTGGTGTATTACAACATTGCCTTCCCCGACCACCTGGCGCAGGCGGCATTGCTGGTGTGTGTGGTCATCAACATCCTTTTAGGCTTATTGTATCTCAACTTTGACCGCTGGCTGCCCCTGCTTGAAAAAATATCGTGGTTGCGCCGGCTTTCGGTGTATGGAAAGCTGATGGGAAGGATGCCAGTATCTGAAAAATGGCGTATTTTAACAATTTCAATAGTGCGGGTAATGGTGTTTACGGCACAGTATTTGTTTTTACTCAAATGGATAAATGTAGATGTTCCCATCGTTGCCGGCTTTTGTCTGTCGGCACTGTTCTTCTGGGTGCTGGCAGTTGTACCTTCGCTGGCACTTACGGAACTGGGAGTGAGAGGCACCGTAAGTCTCTTCATCTTCGGACATTTTTCTGCCAACACCGTAGGCATACTGGCAGCCACTACATGCCTTTGGTTGCTGAATCTGGTGATACCCGCGGTGCCCGGCAGCATATTGATCACAAAAATGAAATGGCTGCGATAGCCATTCCAGGCAAACACAAAAAACACATGGAACCAGGAGAAACGGTGACCACCACACGAAAAAGCACCATTCGCACAGCACTTGCAGCACTGCTCTGCGTTACCACCTCCACCCTCTCTTTTGCACAAAACGATTTCTGCAACACTAAAAATACTGCCTACAAAGCTGGTGAGAAACTCACCTTCCACGCCTATTACAACATGGGCTTCATCTGGATCTATGCCGGTAATGCGGTCTTTACCGTGCAGTCGAAAATGTATAACGGCCGCAAAGTGTATCACGTGGTGGGCGACGGCCGCACCGCGAAATCGTATGAATGGTTTTACAAGGTACGCGACCTGTATGAAAGCCACATAGACCAGGAAACGCTGTTGCCGCTGCACCACGTGCGTGCCGTAAACGAAGGAACACTGAGTTACAAACACGAGATCGTTTTTGACCGTACCGCGCACACGGCAACATTAGCCAACGGCAACAAGCACCCCATTTCGCAATGCACACAAGACGTGGTATCTGCCATCTACTTTGCCCGCAACATAGACTACAGCAAGTACAAACCGGGCGACAAGATACCGTTCGAGATGTTCCTTGACGACAAGACCTATCCGCTGTACATTAAGTACATGGGGCGCGAAAAAGTGGAGACGAAGCGCGGCACCTTCAACGCCATCAAGATAGTGCCTCTGCTGATCGAGGGTACATTGTTTCAGGGTGGTGAGGGTATGGCAGTATGGGTGAGTGACGACAAGAACCATCTGCCACTGCGTGTGAGCAGCCCTATAGTGATAGGCAGTGTAAAAGCAGATCTGATGGAGTATGAGAACCTGAACAATCCGTTCAGTTCCGTCATAAAACTGGATGACTAAAACAGGCGCTTGTTCTTACGGATAGTAACTAGGTATTCCTCGAGGTCTTTAGATGGCTTCAGCCACACCAACATCAGCACGTAGATCACCACTATCACTAATGACCGAAGTCCGGCATCGAGCGCGGTGTTGATATATATGTGGCGCACCTGACTAAAGAAATGCGGCAGCAGCAAACCGGCAGCCAATGCAGGCAGGGCCGCGGCAATTACCCTGAGCGTGCGACCTGAGAAAGGCAACATGTTCAGCTTCTTCCAGACAAACCAACACTTAGCAGCGTTGAACACTACTATGGTTATAGTGGTGCTCCATGCTGCCCCAAAGATGCCGAACTGAGGCACCAAAAACCTGATGAGCAGGAAAAGGGAGGCCATGAGGATGAGTGACAGGTAGAAATTGAACTTGTAATAGTTGGTGATGGACAGCACCTGATCGTTCATGCCGGTGGCGATGTTGACGAGCTGGCCGGCAAACAAGATGAGGAATACCGGTGCCACATCAGCATAACCCTTGCCAACAACAGCCACCAGCCCCGGCAAGTTGCAGCAAAGCACCAATGCTACTGCCACAGTGGCAATGAAAATATTTATAGACGACCGCACAAAAAGGTCGGCAGCCTTGACATGATCGTTCTCGGCAAATGCTTTTGCCAGCACTGTGAAACTGGCAGTGGTCATGGCCTTGGTTGGTATCTGCAGGAAGGAAATGAGAAATACCGCCACGCGGAACACAGCCACCACTTCGAAGCCTTTGTGATCGTACAACGGCAGCAACATGGCATCGAGGCTCGCAATCAGGTTTACCGATGCAGTGAGCAGGAAATGATACCAGGTGAACTTCAGCAGATCATTGTACTCGGCGCGGGAAAGGTCGGACAGGCGCAGAGAAAATCCGAAATTCTCTGTACGCATTGCCAACAGGGCAAGTATGACCACCGGCACTACATAGATGAGCACCGTTCCGATGACCAGCACATCGAAGTTCACATAACCGAATGCGAACAACAGGATGAGCACAATGTTCACTACACGCAGCACGACCTCGCGCATGAACGCTGCTACTGCCACCTTCAATTGCGTGCCAAGATAACTCTCGAACAACATGAGGTAAATGAACATGACCGTGAACACCGGGAGCCAAATGAAGTAGCGATCCATGAGGGGCTGATCGGCAGGCTGAAAATGATTCAGTATCCAGGTGCGTAATGAAAGATAGATGACCGCCCCCATTACCGCCAGCACACCCGGTAAAAGAAAACTCCAGGTAAGCAGCGCGCGGCGTTTGCGCTCATCGTGATTGTAGCGGTGTATGTATACCACCATAGTATAGTTGATACCAAACAGCATAAGCTGCGATATGGTAACGGCATAGTTGGTAAAGTTGCCGATGAAGCCATATTGCTGCCGGGCTATGAACTTGACAGACAACGCCATAATAAGTGCACCGAGCACTGCGCCCGTAGCCGTTACTATCGCATTTTTGGCAGACTGCCTGAAAACTATACCCATTGGAAATTGTAAACAAATATATATCTCAAGAGACTTCCCTGAGGAAATTTGTTTTCGTTGCGGCAACAAAATTAACAGTTCGCGCGCCCAAACATTGTTGTTCTTTACTCGTACTCAAAATTCATTGCCTGAAAATCTTATTATATTCGCACAATAACAAAGATTAATGAGAGAAGAGAATCTGAACAGACTTACCACCCTTGAAACAAGGATAAGTGATCCGATATATCTGCACAATTCAACGCTCTTCAGAGATGTTGCTGCGGCTATTTCAGAGCATGGCAAAGGCGACGTTATAGATATCGGGTGTGGCAATAAGCCCTATCAGCACCTTTTCAAGAATAAAGGCAAGTATGTTGGATGTGATATAGTTCAGTCGTCAGACATGAAAGTGGATGTACTATGTTCTGTAACGGACATTCCTATTGAAGACAAGCAATTTGATACAGTATTTTCGACACAAGTTCTTGAGCACGTTGCTGAACATTCAAAGATGCTATCAGAAGCTTTTCGCCTTCTAAAGAACGGTGGCACCATTATCTTGTCTGCTCCAATGTGCTGGCAACACCATGAAGTGCCTTATGACTTTTATCGCTTTACGAAGTATGGCTTACAACACCTGTTTGAAAAGGCAGGATTCACGTCCATTGAAATAAAGGCAAATGGAGGCAAATGGGCCCTGCTTGGACAAATGGCACAGAATACGATCATGAGCAGTACTAGAGGGAAAAAGGGTGCCGTGCGTGCATTCTTCAGGTTTGTCCATAAGTACTTCCTGAAGTATGTGATCAACCTGTTGTGCTCCTACCTTGAGCGTGTAGACAAAGATGAAGAATTCGCTACACTGAACTTTGTGGTAGTTGCCAAAAAGCCTTAGAGATATTCACGAAGATCTCCTTTTTCTACCATAGAGCGGAACTTTCCCGGGAAATACCTTTTCAGTAATAGCTTACTCATAAATCCAGCTGCACTTCCCGAAAATTTGCTCATAAAATACTCGTCTACATATTGCGGGCCGAAAAACTGTTCGTGTTTCTTCATAAGGTATGCCTGGTTGGCATCGCCTTTCCGCTTACTAGCTTTCAAATTCCTGATCATTGAATCGCCCAAGACACGGTAGTCGAACAACACTTCGTCAACATAACGGAAACGATACCCTAGGAATGAAGCCCCTAGCCACATATCCCAATCTTCTACACCGGTAAAGGGCATATTCTTGTCGTAACCACCTGTCTTTTCCCAAACCTCACGTCTGTAAAAAGCACAAGCGTCAATATAATTCCCCAACATCAACTTTTGCAGATTGTATGGCCCGGGACGCATTATACCGGTGCTATCTCCAAACAATTGGGCATTTCCGTAGACAACAGAAATATCCTTGTTATTTTCAAGGATCTCGATTCCGCGATAAACGTATTCGGGCCTAATCTTGTTGTCAGCGTCAAGTGGCAATATATATTCACCACTTGACGCACTAATTGCGTTATTTCTGCTAGCCGCAAGCCCCTGATTGTGCTGGAATATCACATTATATCCCTGCGCTGCAAGTTCCTTCAATCTTGAATTAGTAAACTCATCCTTCGAACCATCGTTTACGATGATGAGTTCATACAACGATTTATCCTTTATTGACTCAACACTTTGAATTGCCTCGTCAATGTACTTTCCGTGATTATAGCAAGGGACAACTATCGATACTTTGGGCATTTAGCTATTTCTGAACCCCAAATTTAGTTTTTTATTAAACGCGATATGTATATCTCTTCTCCTGAAGTTACGCGGCATATATAAATGCCTGCAGGCAAGTATCCGATAGAAATCCTGTCGTTTGTGCGAGAAGTCTTGTCGTCAAGAACAATCTGTCCAAGACTGTTAAGTAACTGTACACGTCCGACAGCACCATCAGATATCCTGACCGAAATATAATCTGTTGCCGGATTGGGAATTACTGTAACCTGTCGGGCAGACTGGAAATCATTAACGCCCAATGTAGCGGTGAGCAATGCACCCGCTGATGTGTCGGAACAGAATTCATTGAACACGGCGCAGCGGTAGCGATTGCCACTCATACCTGCTGTTGCGCCGGTAACTCGTAAAGTGTCTGCATTAACACCGGAATATACTGAACTGCTGGTAAGATAGTAATACCCGGTTCCGGTGTCTACCTGCCAACGATAACTTGCAGCACCGATCGTAGACATTACAAAGTATTTGGTATTGGCACCAACAACAATTGACTTGTTTGTTGGGTGACCTGTGACATATCCGCAAGTATCACCGTACTCAATTACCTCGCTATCGTGTAGTGCACGGTTATAGATCTTTACATCATCAATGATTCCTTTGAATGGAAAAGGATAGCCAGTTCCTGCACCAAAAGGATGAAAGCCGATCGCAAGACTATCCGTACTTGTGCCGAACGCCCCGCCGGTTATACTAACCAAAGTAGTTTTCAGCGTATCATTGACCCAAATCTTATACTTCGTACCATCCCAGGTAGCTACAACTTTGTACCAGGCATCACTAACAATTCTTGGAGCGTAGTCCCACATCGCCACTCCGGCACTTCCCGAGCCGGTAGCACCCGCATTTGCCTGAAACACCTGTTTTGTCGTATCGAACGCAGCACAATCGTTACCGTCATTCGGATTATCGTTAAACTGAAGCGTGTAAGCGCCCGGCTGTTGCAAGAATCCCCGGCCAACTACAGTGTTTGCCTGACACAATCCGGAGTTATATCCCTTGATCTTGATAATAGCGCAGATTGAATAATTAGTGAGGCTAAGGTCGGCAACGTAGGGCGTGCTGATCATACTGTTGATGCCGTTAAAATAATATGCCGTATTGGGCGCACCGGTCCGTCCGGCCGCAGGAGTTACGTTTACAGCCCTTGAAACGTGGGCATTTCCTGAGACATCATTGAAGGAACCATTCATGTTCCAGTGGGCGATCAGACCAACGCCGCCTTGAGCAAACGCTCCGATCGAGCAAACCGCCGACAAGGCGAAAAGAGCTATTTTTTTCATGGTGTTACTTTTTCTCAAAGATAGAGAATAATCCCATTCAAATTCATCACCCTCACCTGATATTTCTGCCCAGCACCTTGAGCGCGAAGACCTTTATGTAGTAGCGCATCATCTCTTTGAAGGTGAGTATGGCGGTGAACACGTAATAATAGAGTGTCTTTCCCTTTTGTATGGCCATGATGTCGAGCTCCAGGGCCAGGAACTTTTTGAGGAGTTGTAATTGTTTAGCAGGGGCGGTGCTGGCGGCGTGGATATGGGTAACGGTTGTGCCGGCATAATAATAACTGGGGTAGCCCAATTGCTGCGCCTGCAGGCACCACAACTGATCTTCGCCATACATAAAGTAGCGCTCGTCGAGCTTATTGCCGGGCATTTCGTGTAGCAGGGAGCGGTGAAACATAAAGAATGCCCCGCTCACCCAGTCGCACCAGGTATTACGGTCGCCACGGAAGTACTGATTCAGCATGAGGGCAGACCGCCGTTCGTAGGGCAGCAGCTTCAGCAGGGGTCGGGCAAGGTCCAGCAACTCGTTGCGAATGCTACGGAACCGGCGGGCCGTGTGCTGCAGCTTACCATCGGGGTAAACCAGCCTCACGCCCAACGGGCCTATGCGGTCGTGTCGCTTCAGTTCGGCCACGGCCAGCGAAATGCTGTCTTCGGTAAGAACGGTATCTGAGTTCAGCAACAGGATCACGTCTCCTTTGGCGGCAGCTATACCGAGGTTGTTTCCCTTGGCAAAACCGCCATTCTCGGGACTTTTTATCAGCCTTATGGTTGGGAAAAGTCGCAAAAACTCATCGGGGTCATCGGTAGGAGATGCATTGTCTACCAATACTATCTCGTACTCGCAGTTGCGGGTGTGCTGTATCACACTCGCGATGCAATCGCAGGTTATTTTGAACGTATTATAGTTTATTATAACTACAGAGACCATCGGGCACTACCCTGCTTTTGAATAACCTGCACCAGATTACAGCGGAACAAAGTAACTGAAAGGGCGGCTACAAAAAAAATGGCAGCCGCGGCTTTGGTGGTGCGTTTGCGGGTATTGCTCCATAATGCCTATTTTTGATGCAAGATGAAACATCTCCCTAATCTGCTGACGCTGGCCAATCTGTTCTGCGGCTGTGTAGCCATAGCCTACATCCTTACCGCACAACCCTATACCAGTATGAGCCTGGAGAATAATATACCTACCTGGAACTGGGTTTATGGCGCGGAACAGATCTATTATGGTAGCCTGTTCATAGGTCTGGCGGCCATTTTCGACCTGTTGGACGGATTCGCAGCCCGTGCGCTGGGTGTTTTTTCACCTATCGGCAAAGACCTGGACTCGCTGGCCGATGTGGTTTCATTCGGGGTGGCACCTTCCATGATCATCTACAAGTTTCTGTGGGACGCGCTGATGAGCGAGAAAAACGCCATGGACGTGAGCATGCTGGGCATGGCACCGGCCTTCCTAATAGCCTGCTTTGCCGCGCTGCGCCTGGCCCGCTTCAACGTAGAGACCGGCGGCCACAAGGGTTACTTTTCAGGTATGCCCACACCGGCGGTAGGTATTTTTGTCGCTTCGCTGCCGCTGCTCGCATGGTTCAATCCGTGGGGAATAGGCTCTTTGCTGCACAGCAAGTGGGTACTGTACCTTATAGTGGCTGTGCTTTGCTGGCTGATGGTGTCTCGTGTCACTTTCTTCAAGCTGATGCCGGCAAAACGGTCTTTGAGCGCCGCATGGCCACAACTGGTGCTGGTGGTGCTAAGTGTGGCTTCGTTCTTTTTCCTGTCGGTAGCTGCCATTCCTTTCGCATTTATCCTGTACATATTGCTGTCGCTGGTGGGTCCTAAACCGCAGTCGGAAGCAACTGAATAGTATTGACCTCAATTTTTGACAATAGCACAAATACTTTCTACTTTTGGGCTGTCAATCAGAACTGACTTTTTAATATTTTAGCATATATGAAATACACTGCGCACATCAACATCATGCCATTGAAAGAACTGCTGGACCCACAGGGCAAGGCGGTGAACAACAGCCTGCACAACCTGGGTCTTACAGGTGTTCATGATGTTCGCATCGGTAAGCATATCCACATGACCCTGGAAGCGGCTACCAAAGAAGCTGCTGAGAACATGACCCGTGAGGCATGCAAAAAACTGCTTGCCAACCAGGTGATGGAATCATTCGACTTCACCGTGGTGGAAGGGTAATCTCCATTTTCTATCTGACTTACTGATAACCTCCGGTTGCTGCTATGCGCCTGTATCTTATACCATCGCCTATTGGCAATCTGGGTGACATCACCTACCGTGCTGTGGAAACACTGCAGCGGGCCGATGTGATATTGTGCGAAGACACACGGACCAGCGGTGTATTGCTGCAGCACTATGGCATCCGCAAGCCGCTGACGCCCTACCATGCGCACAACGAGCACAAAGTACTGCCTCACCTTATAGAACAACTTTCTGCCGGCAAGGTATTCGCGCTTATAACTGACGCGGGTACACCCGGCATATCTGACCCCGGCTTTTTGCTGGTGCGCGAGTGTATGCGCAACAATATTCCGGTGGAGTGCCTGCCAGGCGCTACCGCCTTTGTGCCCGCACTGGTGCAGTCGGGCCTCACGAGTAACAGGTTCTGCTTTGAGGGGTTTCTGCCACTGAAAAAGGGCAGGCAGACCATGCTGCGCACACTGGCCGAAGAGACTCGCACTATCATTTTGTATGAATCGCCGCACAGGCTGGTAAAGACACTGAACGAACTGGCAACAGTGTTCGGTGCTGACCGTCAGGCAGCGGTGTGCCGCGAGCTGACAAAGATGTTTGAAGAGACCAACCGCAATACGCTGGCGGCACTGGCAGCCCACTACGAGAAACATGCTCCCAAGGGCGAGATCGTTATAGTGATAGAGGGCGCGCCCGCAAAAAAGGGCAAAAAACACTATTCATCTGACGAAGACGAAAGTGAAGAAGAACAAGACGATTGATGCCCTTACGCGGCGCGTTTACCCGATATATACAGGTTTGCTACCAGTGACATGAGCAGGAACATGGCCACCAGCTGGTGCAGTTCGGCGAGTATCTCGTAGGTACCAAATTGCGCAAATACGATGAGCGGCGCACACAGCACCGTAATAATACCCAGCACCACCTGAGCCACTATAATAACCATTGGCCACCAACGCGCCTTGCCCAATAATGATGCTACATGCGTGCGGGCAGCCTTGGCCGCATACACAAACCATACCACCATAACCACCAGTAACAAGTAGGCCAGCATGCGATGCACAAACTGAACATTGATGGGGTTGCTGATGAAGCTACGTGCCATCATTCCTTCGGGGATCCACTCGCCATTGATAGTTGGCCACGTGGGTGCGCTCTTGGACGCATGCAGACCCGCCATAAACGCACCATAGGCCAGCTGCACATACATCAGTATTATCACACCCAGTGTGGCGCGGAACAGCCCGGGAGCTGATGCGCGTTTTTCGGAGGGCACCAGCAACACGAGCGCAAACCAAAGCGTATAACACATGAGCGTGAGCGCCGAGAGAAAATGCGTAGCCAGCCAGGTGTGCTTCACATAAAGCTCGGTATCGTTGATGCCGCTTTCCACCATTTTCCAACCTACATAGCCTTGCAGGCCACCCAGCAGGAATAGTATGATGAAAGGACGCACCATGCCTTTATCGAAATACTTCTTAACGAAGAAGTAAACAAACCCGATGGCGAAGACCACCCCCAGCATGCGTGCCCACAACCTGTGCGACCATTCCCAATAGAAAATGAATTTGAAATCGGAGAGAGTGAAGTGGCTGTTCAGATATTTGTACTGAGCGATGGTCTTGTACTTATCGAAAGCGGAGTTCCAGTCGGCATTGCTGAGTGGGGGCAGCGCACCCATTATAGGCTTCCACTCGGTGATAGACAACCCTGACCCTGTGAGGCGGGTTACTCCCCCCATTATGAATTCTATCACTATCATTACGATACCGGCTATCAGCCACCATGCTACCGCTCTTCTTTTGTGATTATCCACGCTTTTCGAAAGTTTGAGCAAAAGTAGGGCGAACAAACTACCTGCACTATCAAAATTTGCGATCACAGCATGAATTTGACGAATAATCTTGCCCACTGAAACTGGTGGGTAGGGATCACATATTTCATTAATCCGCGCAATTCACCTTAAATTGTGACGTTATATACCGCATGAGATACCTGCTTGTATTGCTGTGCTGCGCCGAGATCCTATTGGCCACCTATCTGATGAATGTTGCCGGGCCGTTCTGGTCGCCAGTACTCTTTCTGGGTACTTCATTGGCCATTGCTTTTGTTTATCTCCGGATGCAGTCTCAATCTGCTACTACAGTAGCATCATTCTCTTTGCCACCGGTGGTTATTTCGGTGGGGCAGGTAGCCGTCTTTGCAGGGTGTGCATTCTACATTGTCAGTAAGCTGAAGTACGTGTGGTGGTATCACCTTATGTATCATTTCCCTGAGGGCACTTCTGATATTATTCCGCAGGTAGAGGCGCTGGTGCAGCGATTCCTTTCCGGCTCCGCACCCTATAGACCGATAAATTTTACAGACTACCAACTCTACCCCACCTATCTACCCCTGCAATGGCTGCCCTATATTCCTGCCGAGCTTGCCCACAAAGACTATCGGTGGATACCTGCTTTGGCAATGCTGGCCGCATCGGTGTATTATTTTGTGAGTAAACGAAAAATGGAGGGAGACCCGATATCACGTATACTGTTGCCTTCCTGGCCACTTTATATTTGGACTTTGTTGCTGCTCAATGATAACAATAGTTTCGTGTTCACCGTTGAGGGGCTTATTGCAGCATATTATTTCTTTGTGGCCGAGAGCACGGGCAAAAAGAGTATCTGGCCGCTGGCCATCGGTGTCAGTCTATGCCTGTTCTCGCGGTACAGTATCATCTTTTGGGTGCCGTTGTGTATAGCTGTTCTGGCAATGGCCGGACAAAAGAAGAATGCCATGATAGTGGCGGGAACGGCCGCAGCATTTTTCATTTTCGTGTATTGGCTGCCCTTCCTGCGTGTGAACCCCGAGATCTTCATCAAGGGCTACAGATACCACACCTTTGCCGCATACAACGAATGGAATAATGACTTTTCCTGGAACGCGGGTACGGTATACCTCAACAACGGTCTTGGCTTCACCTCCTATGCCATAGCGTGGTTTCCCGGCGACCTGCACCATAAACTGGCCCTATACAAGAACCTCCTTTTTGCTGTGTGCCTACTGGCAGTGACGCTTTTGGGCTTGGTGTTCTACCGGTCGCGCGGCAAGTATGACGTGAGCACCTACCTGCTCTTTTCGTTCAAGATATACATTGCGGTATTCTACGCTTTCATTCAGATCCCCTATCGTTATCTGTTCTTTACACCGCTCATCATTACCGCCGCATTGTTGGGTGGCGCCTTCATGCCGCGTGTTAAGAATAACACAATGATTGCATAAGACCCCGGGCCGGTTGCTGAATTGTGCGCAGATAACCTGTACCTTTATAACAACTAACTTAGCAAAATGAAAACTATGTTGAAGGGCGGCTGCGCGCTGCTGATAGCCATATCGGTCTCGTTTGCCGCACAGGCACAAGGCATAAAAGGAATAATGGATGGTGCCAAAAAGGTAATAGGCGGCACCAAAACAACAGGCATCACCAAGGGAGGTACTCTGTCGGAAGCCGACATCACAGCCGGCCTTAAAGAGGCGCTGAATGTGGGCACGCGAAATGCAACAGGTCAGGTATCAAAAGTGAATGGCTTTTTTGCCGATCAGGCCATTAAAGTGCTGATGCCGCCGGAAGCTAAGAAAATAGAAACCGCACTAAGGGCAGTAGGCATGGGCAAACAAGTGGACCGCGCCATACTGTCTATGAACAGGGCTGCTGAAGACGCATCGGCAAAGGCAGTGCCTATATTTGTAGATGCTATTACGTCTATGTCCATTCAGGATGGATTGTCCATATTGAAAGGCAACAACGATGCAGCCACCCAATACCTGAAAGGCCGCACTACCCCTCAACTCACATCTGCATTCCGCCCGGTGATACAGTCATCGCTCAACAAGGTGAACGCGACGGCATACTGGTCTGAAATGGTGACCCTGTACAATAAGCTGCCAACCACCCGCCAGAAACTGAACCCCGACCTTACCGCCTGGGTTACTGAACGGGCGCTGAACGGCATTTTCGTTTATGTAGCACAGGAGGAAGGTAAGATCCGAAGCAATCCGGCAGCCCGTGTCAGCGACATTTTGCGTAAAGTATTCGGACAGGGGTAAAAAATGTGGTATTCGGCCCGTAGCGGCTTGGTGTAAACATAAATAACATTAAATTGCAGTAAAAGAACCTGCCGGCAGCCAGTATTATGGCTCCGGTCGCACATTATTGGTATTAAAATCCGGCAACTATTATGTCTCAGGAATTGACTTTCGATTTGTCCTCATGGTGGAATGGGATCTCATTTGATGGTAAAGAATTATTCACGCTCGCTGACGATGGTAAACTTACCATCTATGCGGGCAAGGACGGCAAGGAACGCGTATTGGCAGAAGTGACTGCCGAGAATGCCGAAACTGTGCTGGAACCGCTGAAGGAAAAATTTGCGTCTCTACAGACCAAGGTGAACGAGCTCAATACCGAGTGGAATAATACTGAAGACAAACTGAAACTGGCCGACAAGGTGCACCAGTTGAAGAATCAGATACTGAGTGCGAGTGCCCTTGGGAATATAGAGGCACTGGCTGCTGCACTTGCTCCTGCGGAGCAGGAAATAGCAAAACGCTATGATGAGAACTATGCCTATCGTCTGAAGCTGGCGGAAGAAGCTGAGACACTCGCTGAAGCATCGGAATGGAAAGAGACCACCAATGCGCTTCGTGAGCTGATCGATAAATGGAAAGCATCGGGCCATACCGATAAACAACGCAGCGACAAGCTGTGGACCCGCATAGACGCTGCCCGCAACAAATTCAACGAACGTAAACAAAAATATTTTGAAGACCAGGAAAAAGACCTGCTTGGCAACCTGGATCTGAAACTGGACCTGGTGGAACAGGCCGAGTCGCTCATCAATTCGGTGGAGTGGAAGAAAACCAGCGAAACGTTCCACAGACTCACCAACGAGTGGAAGACCATTGGCCATACACTCAGCAAAAAGAACGAAGAACTGTGGCAGCGTTTCATAGCAGCCAAGAGTGCGTTCTTCGATCGCAAACGCGAGCACAGCGACCGCATTGCCCAGGAGCAGGAACAACATTTTGTAGTCAAGTCGGCATTGGTTGAGAAGGCAGAGGCACTTAAGGATAGTAAGGAGTGGAACAACACCGCGATCGCCTATGCCGCGCTGATGGAAGAATGGAAAAAGGCCGGCCGAGTGGGCGGAGAAAAGGGAGACGAACTGTGGAACCGCTTTCTGGCGGCACAAGATCATTTCTTCACTGCCAAGAAACGCCATACAGAAGAGATACGCATTATGCACGAGCAGAACCTGGCCCGCAAGACCGAGTTGCTGCAACGCGCTGAACGCATCAAGAACTCTACCAACTGGAATGACACTACCGCAGAACTGAACGAATTGCTGGACGAGTGGAAGACCATAGGTCCTGTGGCCCGCGAACATTCCAACAAGATATGGGAAGAGTTCATTGCGGCACGCAAGCACTTCTTTGCGCGCAAAGACGCCAACCGAGAGCAACGCAAGCAGCACTTTGAACAGATAAAAACTGTGCGCTCGGCACAGGCACGCGAGATGGTGGCGAAACTGCTTACCGACATCAAGGAAGAAGAGGACAAACTCGTTGACTTCAAGTCGGCACTGGAGAACATTACGCCCGGCAAAAAAGCCGATGAATTGCGCAAGCACCTGGAGCAACTGCTGATAGATGGCGAACAAAAGATACGACGCCTGAAAGAAAAGTATGATGCCGTGAAGGATGAGTACGGAAAGCAGGCAGAAGATGCTGCCAAGGAAGTGCAGGCCGGCGCAACAGCCGGCGCACCGGTGGCGCAGGCAACTGAGACCACTGAGGCCACACCAGATACGGAGGCGCAACCTGAAGCTTAAGCCAGAATCTGTAGTTTACCTGTTCAATCATTGTGTGCATGTCTAAGAAACACTCAGCAAGACCTGATGGTCTTGCCTATTCGACCAATAAAGATTTCTTCAACGACTTTCCGGCTGAGGAAGACGCAACCACGTTACCACCTGCACAGCAAAAACTGCGCGTGAAGCTGGATACGAAACAACGTGCCGGCAAAGTAGTGACGTTGGTGGACGGATTTGCGGGCAGTGCTGATGACCTGGAAGCACTGGGCAAAAAACTGAAAACGAAATGCGGTACAGGCGGCAGCGCCAAAGACGGGCTGATCCTCATTCAGGGCGACTATAAAGAGAAAGTGGTGGGCTGGCTGCGCGATTGGGGGTATTCGCAAACGAAATAAACCAACACGGATGTGTGGTCATGAAAAAATTGGCCACCTGCAAATAATACAAATAGCCGACACCATATGGTATCGGCTATTCTTATAATATTGGTATAGCTTATTTTACTTGAGCAACCAGCTTCTTGAACGATTCAGGCTCGTTCATAGCGAGATCAGCCAGTACTTTGCGGTTCAAATCGATGCCATTTGCAGCGAGCTTACCGATGAACTGAGAGTAGCTCATACCTTCTTCGCGCACAGCAGCGTTGATACGCACGATCCACAAAGAGCGGTAGTCGCGTTTTTTCAGTTTACGGCCAACGTATTTGTAGCCAAGGCCTTTTTCAAGTACGTTTTTGGCGACGGTATAGACGTTTTTACGCTTGCCGTAGAAGCCTTTGGCTCCTTTCAGTATTTTCTTTCTTCTCGCGCGTGATGCAACAGCATTTACGGAACGTGGCATAACTTATAAATTTTGTTTCCTTTTTCCGGCCAGCCGGGCAAGGACGGTGTTTTTATTACTGTATATTGTTTTACTTCTTTATCTGCGGGCAAGGCTTATGCCATTACCAACATTTTCTTCACCAGACGTGCATTGCTTGGGTGCACCAAACCGTGAATGCGCAGGTGGCGCTTACGGTTCTTAGACTTTTTTGTAAGCAGGTGGCTCTTGAAAGCCTTGTACCTGCGTATTTTGCCAGTACCGGTTACTCTGAACGTTTTCTTAGCACGTGAATGCGTCTTTATCTTTGGCATGGTATTTAAATTTGGACGGCAAAGGTAAGGAAATTTTTTATTGAATGATAAATTAAGGGAATTTTTATTTTTTGTAGCTCCCTTCAGGCTCATTTAGGGCATAAAACTGTCGTCCGCGCCGTCCTTTTTCGCGTCCGCAAAGAATTTATTGACCACTCCGCTGAACATCGGCGGCACTTTTCCACTCAGGAATTCCTTCATCGCCAGTATAGCCTTGTGTGCCTGCTCATCGGTCAGTCCGGCTTTGTCTTTTAATAATTGTACGAGTTCCTGCATAAAATAGATATTTATCTCCGCTTAGGCGGCCTTTTTGATCTGTTCCAGTTTTGAATGTTCTATCATCTGTTCGGCATATTCCAGCGTGAGGCGGAATGTGCCATCGTGTTGCTCTGACGGCAGGTCGAACATTGCATCTGTGAGGATCATCTCACAGATAGCACGCAGTCCGCGTCCACCCAACTTGTACTGCACAGCTTTCTTCACCATGTAGTCGAGCGCCTCATCGTCAACCGTGAGGGTGATACCTTCATATTCGAACAGACGTTTGTATTGTTTCACTAACGCGTTCTTGGGCTCGGTGAGGATACGCTTCAGAGAAGCCTCGTCGAGCGGATTGAGATAGGTAACTATCGGCAACCTGCCCAGCAACTCGGGTATGAGACCAAACGTACGCAGATCCTGCGCGTTGACATATTGAAGCAAGTTGGCACGATCTATATCCTTAGTGGCCTTGATGGCATTGTAACCAATGGAACTTGTCTGGATACGGCGGGCGATCATCTTGTCGATACCTTCGAAAGCACCGCCGCAAATGAACAGGATGTTCTGGGTGTTCACCTTTATCATCTTCTGCTCGGGGTGTTTGCGGCCTCCCTGTGGTGGCACCAGCACTTCCGATCCTTCCAGCAGTTTCAGCATAGCCTGCTGCACACCCTCGCCGCTCACATCGCGTGTAATGGAAGGATTGTCGCCCTTGCGGCCTATCTTATCAAGCTCATCTATATATACGATACCACGCTCAGCGGCAGCCACATCGTAGTTGCTGGCCTGAAGTAGTCGTGACAGAATACTCTCTACGTCTTCGCCCACATAACCGGCCTCTGTAAACACCGTAGCATCTACAATGGCAAACGGCACCTGTAGCAAACGAGCGATGGTCTTGGCCAGCAGTGTTTTTCCGGTACCTGTCTCGCCCACCATCATGATGTTGGATTTTTCGATCTCCACATCATCCATTTTAGGCATAGTGAGGCGCTTGTAGTGGTTGTAAATAGCCACAGAAAGCACTTTTTTGGCATCGTTCTGCCCAATGACATACTGATCGAGGAAAGCCATGATCTCGCGCGGCTTATACACCTTGCTTTTTTGTATATCAGCCGGCTTAGAAGGCGGTGTCTCTACCTTTTCTTTGTCGGTAGTTGCCTCGGTGAGCAGGGTATGCGCATTTTCGATGCACTGATCGCAGATATTGCCCTTGATACCGGTAAACAGGATATTTACATCCGACTCACCGCGGTCGCAGAACGAACATCTTTTTTCAGTTAGCTTGGCCATTAGTGTATTGTATTAATAATTTGGGGTGGCAAAGGTACGGAAAAGCGGCATCAGACGTGCACACTTTCTGTGCAGCGGCAACATCGGCGGCCATCTGTACCCGCTGCGCAGCCCAACGAATTTTAACTTTTGTTATTTCTATTAACCTCATAAACCGCTCCTGATTTTACTATATTTGCCCACCCTAACGGGAACCGGTAACGATGCGAAGTATTTTCATCAAGGAAATAAATTCTTTTTTCAGTTCCATAGTGGGCTATGTGGCACTTTTGGTGTTTCTGGTGGCCTGCAGTCTTTTTTTGTGGATCATTCCCAACTACAGCATTCTTGAATATGGCTACGCCTCTATGGAGCGCTTTTTCGACATTGCTCCCTGGTTATTGTTGCTACTGGTTCCGGCCGTGACCATGAGATCTTTTGCCGACGAATTCCGCACAGGCACCATTGAATGGCTGAGCACCAAGCCGGTATCTGACCTTGAGATCATTTTGGGGAAATACCTTGCTACGGTGGCACTCATTTTCTTTGCGCTGCTGCCTACGCTCATTTACGTATATACGATCAATAACCTTTCTTACCCCGACATCAGCATAGACTGGGGTGCCATCATAGGTTCTTACGTGGGACTGTTCTTTCTGGCGGCAACATTTGCTGCGGTTGGTGTGTTCTGCTCATCGCTCACTGCCAACCAAGTTGTAGGGTTTTTGGTATCGCTGCTGGCGTGTTATGTACTCTACACAGGTTTCGAACAACTGAGCAAGCTGCCGAAGTTTGCCGAAGGAATAGACTACTACCTGAGCATGGTGGGTATGGAATTTCATTACAACTCCATCAGCCGCGGCCTGATAGACTCGCGCGATGTGATCTATTTTATCTCTGTAATTGCATTTTTTATTTCTCTTACCCGTTTCTCACTCACATCGCGCACGCGCGGTGCGGGCAGATAAGGGCGTATTATTATGGCAACAAAAGAACGTAAGAACCGTCAACAGCAACAGGCCACCGTCCGCATAGTGATCATGGCGGCCATAGTGGTCTGTGTCAACGTTTTGGCGTCCTACTTCCATAAAGGCATCGACCTCACACATGAAAAGAGGTTCACGCTGACTGAGCCTACCAAAAAACTGCTGCGCAGTATGGAGGAAGTGGCGGTGATAGATGTGTACCTGAAGGGGCAGTTCCCTGCCGGCCTGCAACGTCTGCAAGAGGCTGTGCGTGAAAGGTTGCGCTCTTTCAAGGAAGTTGCCGGCAACCGTATCATCTTCCGTTTCATAGATCCGTTTGAAGGAAAGACAGAAAAAGAGAAAAAAGCGATTGCCCATGATCTGGAGGTAAAGGGCATAAAGGTGATGGAGCTGGAGAACCGCGATGACGAGGAATACTCCATGAAGCCGTTCTTCCCCTATGCATTGGTACAATATAACGGCCATGAAATGCCCATCTACCTGCTGGACGCGCCACGTGGCGGCGGATCTCAGGAGCAGCTGAACTATGCAGAGGCTATGCTGGAATACCAGTTTGCCAACGCGATCAACCGCATGAGTAAGCCTGCGCGTCCTTCCATTGCCTACCTTACCGGACATGGCGAGCCCTTGGGCGTAAAGACCTACGACATGCTTGCCACCCTCCCTGGCATATACGACCTGGACTCTCTGGACCTTACTCAAACCATAGACATATCTGTTGCCTACGATGCGGTGATCATCAATCAGCCCACAATGCCTTTCAGCGGCCCCGACAAGCTGAAGATCGATCAGTACATTATGCACGGCGGACATGTATTGTGGGTGGTAAACGCGCTCAACGCTTCGCTGGACAGTCTAGTGAACAGCCCTCAGTTCATAGCACTGGAACACCAGACCGAGCTTGACGACATATTGTTTAAATATGGCGTGCGTGTAAATTTCGATCTGCTGGAGGATATGCAGTGTAATCCGTTGCCACGTGTACTGAACAACGGCCGCCCCACGCTACACGACTGGGTTTACTTCCCGCGCCTGAACCCTACAGCCGACCATCCTATCGTAAAGAACATGGATCTGGTTATGGGCGGCTTCACCAACACTATTGACACTATCAAATCAGCCGGCATCAACAAGACCATTCTGCTGCATTCATCTAAGTACAGCAGAGCGGCAAGATCGCCTGTGAGGGTGAGCCTGAGCATGATGAGCTACCCGCTGAAGCACGAGATGTTCACTAAGCAGTACATGCCGGTGGCTGTATTGCTGGAAGGACAGTTCCATTCATTGTACGAAAACAGGCTGGCACCTGAATACCTGCGCCTGCTGGATTCGCTGAAGCATCCGTTCAAGCCTAAATGCGACTCTACCAACAAAATGATCGTTACGTCTGTAGGAGAGCTGTTCAGCAATGGCTACTCCAACAAGGACGGAATACTGCCCATTGGCTACTACCAGTTCACAGGCGAGTATTTCGCTAACAAGACCTTCCTGCTCAACTGCCTCGAATACCTTACCGACAACTCGGGCGTACTGGAAGCAAGGTCTAAAGACGTGAAACTGCGCCTGCTGGACAAGGGCCGCGTGAAGCCTGAGCGGACACAATGGCAGGTAGTGAACGTGGTGATCCCGATTGCCGCGGTGCTTGTATTTGCGTCGTTCTACCTGTTCTTCAGGAAGCGCAGGTATGAAGTGAAGAAAGACAGTAAAACCTTATCTTAATATGCGAAAGACGCTCATCTACATTGCCATTCTTGCCATACTGGGCGCAGGCATCTATTACATGCTGCCGGGCCGCAACGGAACGGAAACTCCCTTCGACCCCAAAGAAGCAGGGTTTACTATTAAGGACACAGCGTCTGTTGGCAAGATATTTCTGGCGGCCAGCGATGGTGAAAGTGTATTGGTGGAGCGCACCGATACAGGCTGGATAGTGAACCATCAGTACAAAGTTCTGCAGAGTACGCTGAACATGCTGTTGACCACCTTCATGAAACAGAAGGCATTGTACCCCGTAACAAAAAACGCCTATGCCAATGTTATTGAAACCATGTCTACGCATGGCATTAAGGTGGAAGTATATGACCGCGCCGGCAAGAAGATGAAGGTGTTCTATGTGGGCGGTGCCGCGGTGAATAACACTGGCACCAACATGCTGATGGAGGGCGCTAAGACACCTTATGTGGTGGAGTCGGAAGGTTTTGTTGGTTACCTTACCCCACGGTATGCCACCCGCCTGCGAGACTGGCGCGACAGGTCGGTGTTCCGTCTGCAGGCAGAGGAGATAAAGTCGATAAGTGTACAATACCCCGGCAAACCCGACGAGTCTTTTGTGGTAAGCCGCAGCGATGCAGGTGAGTTCTCGGTGAGTTCTACCCCAAAGATCATGCACCTGCCCGAAGGACTTAACAAACACCGCGCAGAATCGTACATGCACTTCTTCGGCAATATCAACTGCGAGGGCTACCTGAACGGACTGTCTGACAATGACACCACAATAAAGACCGCCCCCAAACATTCCTCTATTGACGTTGTTACGGTAAAGGGAGAAAAGAAGCACGTGGATATTTACTGGATGGCGGTGAACAGGCGTAGTAAGAACCAGAAGAAATCGGACATTGACAGCACCAGCCAGCAGTACGATTCAGACCGTATGTATGCCATCATCAACGACTACAAAGACACGGTGATGATACAGCAGCTGACGTTTCACAATCTTTTCCGCAAAGCCCATGAGTTCTACCGTAAAGACGTAGTGCCGCAAAAGACCGCAACACAGTCTGAGGGGAAAACCGGACAACTGGGTCGCTAACAAACTGTCGCACCCGTGGCAGACCTGCAACAACATATAGAATGGATGCGCCAACGGCTGCAAGAGCCGCTGCCAGGGCTCAGTGCTCAGGAACGCATGATGGGGCGCGTGGTGAGCATGCCGCCTAAAGTTCCGGACAACGCCCGTCCCAGCGCAGTGCTTTGTCTACTCTATCCCCATCTGGAAGATCTGCACATTCTGCTGATGAAACGCCGCGAGGATAAGGGCGCCCATAGTGCGCAGGTGAGTTTTCCCGGCGGGCGCTTTGAGCAATCTGACCTGGACCTTGCGACAACCGCATTGAGAGAAGCTAACGAAGAAGTGGGCGTGGACCCGATGGCGGTAGACCTGATTGGTCCGCTTACGCCATTGTACATTCCGGTAAGTAACTTTCAGGTGTTCCCCTATGTGGGTTATTTGCCGCAACGACCAACTTTCACCCCCAACCCCGATGAGGTTTCGTACATCATAGAAACACCACTGGGCGATCTGCTGCACGACACCCGCAAGACCACCACAGATGTGTCGTCACCTGCTATGCCGGGTCTCATTAGAAATGTAAAGGCGTACCGTCTTGACGATGGCACCATTATTTGGGGCGCCACCGCCATGATCATCAGCGAGCTGGAAGCCGTGCTGAAAGAATCGGGGACCTTTTTGCTGTAATTATTAATGCCTGAAGTGCCTCAGACGGGTCATGACCATGGCCATGCCGTTTGCCTTGCAGTAATTCACGCTGTCTGCATCGCGCACAGAACCACCCGGCTGTATAACTGCCATTATGCCTGCTTCATGCGCCATGCGCACGCAATCATCGAATGGGAAGAACGCGTCAGATGCAAGCACAGCTCCGGCAGTTGCAAACCCTGATTGTTTGGCTTTATCCAGCGAATGTCTCAAGGCATCTATACGGCTGGTCTGCCCGCAACCCTTGCCTATGAGCTGGCGGTCTTTCACAATAGCTATCGCGTTTGACTTCAGGTGTTTGCAGACGATGTTGGCGAACAGAAGGTCGGCCTTCTCAGCGTCGGTACAAGGACGGGCACCTTCTTCAGCCCACTCAGTGAAATTCTGTGTGTCTGCCGCCTGTACCAATACACCATTCAATATGCGCTTGTATTCCTTTACCGGTACAAATGACTTTTTTTGGCGCAGCAATATGCGGTTCTTCTTGCTCATCAATACAGCCAGCGCATCTTCATCAAATGCCGGCGCTATGAGCAACTCAAAGAACAACTCGTTGATCTTCGCAGCTACAGCGGCATTGATGGTCTGGTTGGTAACCAGCACACCGCCAAATGCGCTCTCCGGGTCGCCGGCCAATGCTGCATCCCATGCGTCGCTCACATTGCCGCGCACCGCTATGCCGCATACATTGGTGTGCTTGATAATAGCAAACGTTGGCTCGGTGAATTCGGATATCACCTGGCAGGCTGCATCTGTATCAACGAGGTTGTTGTAAGAAAGTTCCTTGCCATTCAGCTTTTCGAACAGTTCGTCCAGATCTCCGTAGAATCCGGCGGCCTGATGCGGATTCTCGCCATACCTCAGCGACTGCTTGTTACCGTAAGACAGCTGGAAGTAATCGCCCTCCGCAGCGCGATGGAAGTATGCCGCAATGGCCACGTCGTAGTGCGCGCACTCCTCAAAAGCAGCGGCAGCAAATTTGCGCCTGTCTTCGAGTGTAGTATTGCCATTGCCGCTCTCCAGCAGTGCCAGCAGATCGGCATACTTGCTGCGCGATGCCACTATCACCACATCTTTGTGGTTCTTACCGGCAGCACGAATCAATGATACGCCGCCAATATCTATCTTCTCAATAATCGCTTTTTCTTCGGTCGTGTTTTTCACTGTCTCCTCGAAAGGGTACAGGTCCACTATTACAAGATCCAGTAACGGTATCTCATATTCGCGGGTCTGCGCCAGATCTTCGGCCAACTCCCTGCGAGCGAGGATGCCGCCGAAAACTTTAGGATGCAAAGTCTTCACCCTACCACCCAGAATAGAAGGATAACCGGTCACCGACTCTACCGCTGTGCATGGAATGCCCAGACCCTCAATGAAGGTCTGCGTACCACCCGTTGAATAAATAATTACTCCCTGCTCATGCAGCTTTTTTACCACCGGCTCCAAACCATCTTTGTAAAAAACCGAAATCAGCGCCGATTGTATTTTGCGATCCATTGTATGTATAGATTTAATATTTAATTGAGTGTGCAAAGATACCACCAATGCCCTCAAATCCCAACTGCGACCTTCGCCCCAACCATTAAATCACCGAAAAACGTCTTATCTTGCATGGTCAGGGTGCGATGTGTTTGCTTATAAATATTTTCGCCCTATATTGTACCTCTATTTAAATTGTTAGAGTTTTATGAAGATCGTAAACAAGGCAGCATTGATACCGTTATTGGTTGTCGGACTCGTTTCCTGCAAGAAGACCATCAACTGCGATAGGCCCGTTATCAAAAAGGTTTATTTCTACAGCTCGGTATCTTCGTTGCTTGTACCCGACAGTATAGCTGAACTTGTTAAATACCAGAAGGGAAGCAAATTCGGTAACATTTCAGAAGTTATACCATCTATCCGTCTCAGAAAAGATGCGTATAATAAATTCCTTGACCTGCCGAAGGACGGCTCCGAGAGTTACGACTACGACTGGAAGGTTACTTTGCGTCCGTCTAACAAGGTATATTTCATCAGAGACATTAAGAGCCTGAACGAAACCTCCAAATCGCATTATTGTACCAGTACTGTAAAATATACGGTCAACGACTCAACCACTACAGTTCCCGGCAATCCATATTCGCCTACTCCTTTATTTGTGTCTGACATTCAGATCCAATACTGGTAGTAGTTATCCATCCTTCAAACAAAAAAGGTTCCCGATCGGGAACC
>JACSRV010000027.1 GCA_014879545.1 Chitinophagaceae bacterium
CGCACGAGCTGGGTATCGCCATTGAACCCTTCTGCTCATTGGTCTTACACTGAATTTCTTGGGGTTGGGGAGACACGCAATGATCTGCGCTGATTCTGCGGCAGTTAATTTCTTGGCAGGTTTGTGAAAATATGCCTGAGATGCAGCCTCTATACCAAATATGCCGGGCCCCATTTCTATTACGTTCAGATATACTTCCATAATTCTTCGTTTACCCCATAGCACTTCTATTAATTGGGTAAAGTAGAATTCAGGTACTTTTCTTATGTATCGACCATACCCTGAGCCTTGCCATAAGAATACGTTCTTTGCCGTCTGCTGACTGATAGTACTGGCACCGCCACCGCGTACCCTGTTCTTCTTTTTTCTTTTGCTTTTTCCGTTCATGCTACGGTCTATCGACTTCCAGTCAAAACCATTGTGGTCAGGGAATAACTGGTCTTCACTGGCTATTGCTGCCAGTTTCACGCTACGTGGTATTTCGTTCCAGGATACATAGTCTCTCTGTAGTCCATACCCTTCAAATACAGAGCCGATCTGCGTGAGGGTTATTGGTGGAAGTAAGAATCTGCATAGAATCAGATAGGCAGTTGAAGAAAGGAATAGGATTAGTGTGAAGCGTAGTGTGGCTCTAACTACCTTTCTTAGCAGACTTCCTGAGTTTTTTGACATCTTGTCGCAAAAGTACAAATTTGAATCTTGGGGCAAAATCAAACGTGTTTAGTTCTTGCACAATACACGTCAATCATTTACTTTTGCTTTGTATAAAACACAAAAAATGAGCCACGATACACATAGCACCCACAGTAACGAGAATAAAACAATTATTTCTTTTAAGAACTCATTCTGGTTGGTGATCATCCTCGTAGGATTGTTCATTGCTGCTCTCAATTTTATCCAGGTTGAAAGTGCTCACGAAGGCGAAGGTCATGGTGGTGGCCATGGTGCTACACATGAAGCGGCCGATCACGGCAAGCATGAAGCTGGCAGTGCGAAGCATGAAGAAGCAACGCATGAGGCCGCTGCACCTGCAGCAGAGGCTGCAAAGCCTGAAGCTGAAGCGGCAAAGCCAGCTGAAGCAACAGCTCCTGCCGGTCACTAATTTTTTTCTATAATGAAGTCGGACGACGTAATAGTGATAACCGGTGCTGCCGGATTTATCGGTAGTTTTCTTGTCGGTCATCTGAATAGAATGGGTTTCGAAAAACTCATTCTGGTCGATGATTTTTCTGTAGAGAAAAAGAAGCAAAACACCGAAGGTAAGAAGTACCTGCTGAAGGTGCATCGCGAAGAGTTTTTTACTTGGGCAGCTGACAATGAATTTGCCATCTCCTTCGTCTTCCATCTCGGCGCGCGTACAGATACTACTGAAATGGACTACAATGTCCATAAGAAGTGGAATCTGGACTATTCAAAAGAGATCTGGAAGCTTTGTTCTGAGCGCAGTATACCCTTGGTGTATGCGTCTTCTGCCGCTACTTATGGCAATGGCGAACACGGATATAATGACGACCATGATGTTGTTACCAAACTTGCTCCTCTCAATCCATACGGCGTGTCCAAAAACGAATTCGATATTTGGGCATTGCAGCAGTCACAGCAGCCACCATTCTGGGCTGGTTTGAAATTTTTCAATGTCTATGGCCCCAATGAATACCACAAGGCGCGCATGGCGTCAGTGATCTTTCATGCATACAACAGCATAAGTACCACAGGTGGCACCAGATTGTTCCGCTCGCACAACCCGGCCTACAAAGATGGTGAGCAGATCAGAGACTTCATTTATGTCAAAGACGTAGTGAGTATTTGCGTTTGGTTGATTCAGCATCAACCGCCAAGTGGAATATATAATACCGGAACAGGTAAAGCACGAACATTCAACGATCTGGTGAAGGCCATATTCACTGCATTACAGCTGCCTGAAAATATCACCTACATCGACACTCCGCTCGATATACGCGATAAATACCAGTACTTCACCGAAGCGAACATGAGCAAACTTCATGCCGCCGGATACAACAAGCCCTTCTATAGTTTGGAAGATGGAGTGGCCGAGTATGTAAAAGAATACCTCGTTCCGGGTAAGTATTACTAATTGAATAGTAGTCTATTTCGGGATTGATACAGTAAACGTGCTACCCGATCCCGTCATCGACGTTGCAGAGACGGTGCCATGCATCTTTTCAGCCAACCGCTTCACTATTGCCAATCCAATGCCCATGTTTTCGCCGTTCTTATCACGGTTACGCAGTCGTCGGAATAGAGAATACATTTTATCAATGTCCGCACCTGCTATTCCCTCTCCATTATCGGTGATGCTGATGATCCACGATGTGTCATTCTCGGAGATTCCGATTGTTATCCTACCTTCCTTTTTGTCATTATACTGCAATGCATTCAAAAGCAGGTGGAACATGATCTGCTTGACCGCCAATACAGGCACAGTGATCTCATTCACAAGTAACGCTCGTTCAATAGTGAAATTTGCCGGTACTTTAAGTAATGACATCATCTCATCTATAAGTTCAGTACAATTGATACGTTCCTGAACATCAACGGCGAGCTTCGATGCTTTCGAGTAGCTGTGAATGCTGCTCAAAAGATCAGACATGTAGTAAGATGCTTCGTTTACATAAGTGATATACTCTTTACCACTTTCACCGATGGTTGCTCCAAATTCTTCCTGAATAAGATGGGCAAGTGAGATGATGTTATTGAGTGGTGTCCGAAGATCATGAGAAGCAAGGTGTGCAATGTTCTCCAGGTCAGAATAAGCCATATCTATGTCGGCTTGTTTCTGCAGCAATTTGCTTCTGGTTTTGCGCAGTTCCAATATTGTCATCAGCTGCGTTGCCAGCATTAATAGTTTTTGTTTCTGCTCTAGCGATAGATTGACAGTCTTTGTGTCAAAAACACATAGCACACCTATTACAGCACCCTCGGGCGACTGTAGCGGTGCCCCCGCGTAATAGGTGAGCGGAGTGCCCTTGTGCAAAAATGGGTTCTCATTGAACCAGTCGTCTTCTGACAGGTCTTTTACAACAAGGATCTTTTCCGGAGTGTCTATGGCGTGTACTGCCAGCTTGTTGCACCATACGGTTTCGCCTAACTCAAATCCATTGCACGACTTGAACCATTGCCTGTGCGCGTCTATAAAGTATATGCCGGCGGCACAAGTGTTGCATATAGTTGCCGCAAGATCAGTGATGAAATCATAGTCGGTTTCATGTTCTGTGTCCAGTATCCTGTATTCGTGCAAGACCTTTAGACGTTCTCGCTCTTTTGCGGGCAATGGGGCAACCCTCATCTGCAACTATATTGATGTGCCGCAATATACTACTACATCTTTATGTATCAATGAAATAGCAGTGGGCGCAAAATAAAAAAGCGTGCAGGCCCGATTCATATCCGACCTGCACGCTATGTCATCTCTTAAGGTTATCGAAGATTATTGATCTGTTTTCCTTTCGGATATTTGACCGTGTATCCGAATTTTATATTCCCTTGTTCGTTTGGCTTCAGCTGCATTTTCCATAACAGCATGCCGGTCGCTTCGTTCATATCTGCCGATCCTGTTTCTTTATCCTCTATTGCTATATCCTTGTCATTACTTACAGGCAATTGGTCCTGCAACACCAGTTCAATGTTGTCTTTTCTTGTATTTCGCACGTTTATTGTGTAGGCAAATGTTTCCTTCACATTGCTGCCTATCGTTTTAACGCTGCGCAGTTTCTTATCCTGTTCGCGTTTCACAACTATCTTCTTGTCCCTGCCCAGCGAGAACGTGAGTGTGTCTGTAGTGTTACGCACATCAATATAACCTTCACCCACATAAGTGCCTTCAAAGAAGATACTGCTCTTGCCCGGTATCAGGTTTAGCTCTTCCCAGTTGGTGACCTGAGCCTGAAGAAATACGTCCTTATCCAGTTTTGGTGCGGCATAATAGCGGTAGGTGGCTGCAAGCTCATATCTCTTTATTGCCACCATATGCTGTTTCCCGTCATTAGGAATAGTGTAGGGGAGATCTATGTCGAAGGTCGTACTGATGCCCGCATTGTCAACCGTCACATATTCAATCATCCCCGATTGTACCTGAACGCCATCAATTGTTTTCATTTCCCCATCAGCCGCCATCGGGGCTACAAGTGCACGGTTATACGCTGTTTTCATCACAGGCGGTGCATAAAACTCCAGATACCACGGCATCATCACCGGTGCCTGAACACCTTCCTGCGGGTCGCCGGTCGATAAGCTCAGTTTCACATTTTCCCATGTTACGCCACTGTTCTGGTAAATATTTGCTTTGTAGTACAATCCGGTTGGTTTGCTCAGTTCGTCCACCCTTATGTCATATCCCGGTGTCCACCCGGCATTAGGCACCGTATAGCTGATAACCACCTCGTTAGTGGTTGCCTCCTTGGCATATAGTTTCACCAGCAATTGGCCACCCGGCTGAAATCCTTTTCGTTTTTCTTCTTCAAGTTGCTTATTCAGCAACGCGATTCTTTCGTCGGTTTTCTTTTGCGCCTTCTCAAGTTTGTTTTTCTGCGTCAGCAGCCCTTCCATTTTGGCACTTATCAGGTCCAGCAGCTTTGTCAATTCTGCCACAGAAAGTCCGGTATCGTCGCCACCCACTTTCCGGTTGCCCTGCAATACTGTCACCTGTTCGTTTAATACGCTTATCTTATTGGCAAGCACCACACGCTCGTCTGTAAGCAGCTCTATGCTGTCTTTCAGCTCCTTCGCTTTTGGAGATAGTATCTCTGTCACCAGATAGTTGTTCTGGAAAACAGCCGATTCCACAGCTACGCCATTCCCCGCATTCACGGTAAGGCTTTGGCTGTTGATGTCGCCCGCAACGTTTGTGAACAGAAGCTCGGTCTCCCCTTTATTGATGTGTACTTTGGCTGTGCTCACCAGCTGTGCGCCGTGTAGAAAAACAGTGGCTTGTTCTATTTTAAGTTTCTGGGTGGTCTGTGCATTTACGCGAGTGTGGGACAGCGACACGATGGCTGCAAATAATAGGATGCCGGATTTATGCATGTTATTGGTTTTGGTTGTGTAAAGAAAGACGTCTTCTTGTTATCGTTTCCACAAATGCCCCGCCTAAAGTTTTGTTAATGGCACGTGCTCACTTCTCTTAATTCGGGTATAACTTTTCTGTCCATTATAAAATTACCAAACTAAAAAGTACTTTTATAG
>JACSRV010000037.1 GCA_014879545.1 Chitinophagaceae bacterium
TGATCTTCTTGCCGTCCTCGTATACACCGATCCTCAATTTTGTCTTTCTTCCCTGCAGATCCGACTTATCTACAAATACAAACATTGTACCGGTTGTGATACCGTCTTTCGGGATTTTGATCTCCGTCTCTCCAACCAGCTTTATACTACCGTGGAAATTCTCGGGAATAAACTCAACCTTCTTAGGTTTAAATGTTTTGTTGATGACCTTGTAATTATATAGGTTACTCAGTTGTTCATTAGGTTGCTCCTGGTACAATTGCCCGGCGGTGCGCAAAATCGTCACGCCAACATCAGTGCGGCTGGCAAGTAACCATACAAGTACCCCCAGTAATATTGCCATAACAGCAGTGTAGCCCTTCATACGCCACGTAAACCTCCACGGACGCTTTTCCGCTATATTAGCCTCAGAAGCATAGCGAATGAGACCAGTAGGAAGATTCACAGCCGCCATCATACGATCACACGCATCAATGCAAGCGGTGCAGTTTGTACACTCAAGTTGAGTACCATTCCTTATGTCGATTCCGGTAGGACATACCTTAACACACTGAGCGCAATCAATACAGTCGCCAATGGACCTTTCCTCATTTTTATGGATCTTGCCGCGAGGCTCACCACGGCTGTAATCATACGCCACGATCACTGAGTCTCTATCGAGCAAAACGCCTTGCATCCTTCCGTAAGGGCAGATCACTGTACAAACCTGCTCACGCATCCATAGATAAACAAAGAAAAACACAGTGGTAAAAACCGACAGAGCAACGAAACTACCGATATGTTGAGAGAATGGCTCTA
Organism: Chitinophagaceae bacterium; assembly: GCA_014879545.1. Classification (GTDB taxonomy): domain Bacteria; phylum Bacteroidota; class Bacteroidia; order Chitinophagales; family Chitinophagaceae; genus Nemorincola. Next base: position 799 of record JACSRV010000037.1, read on the forward strand.
ATACCATGCTTCGCAACTCATCAACACCAATAATGTAAGCGAGGAAAGTATTTGCTATAATGAAACTTAACAGCCAAAAGAGTATCCATTTGGATACCCTTTTTATGATCTTATCAATAGTCCAGGGAGCCGATTTCAATATCCTTTGTTCCGCCGCGTTACCATCGATCCAATACTCGATGTTGCGGAACAGCATTTCCATAAAAATGGTTTGCGGACACGCCCAACCACAGAATACCCGACCGAACACAACAGTAAACAACGCGATAAAGACGATAGATACTATCATCCCTATCGCGAATATGAAGAAATCCTGTGGCCAGAATATCTGACCGAACAATATGAACTTACGTTCCAGAATGTTTAAAAGAAATATCGGATGACCATCATACTTTAAAAAAGGCAATCCAAAAAAAACGACCAAATATAAGCTCGTTGCAAGCTTCCTGAGATTGTATAACTTCCCTTCAGGCTTCTGAGGAAATAACCATATCCTCTTACCCTTCTTGTCTACTGTAGCTACCTTATCTCTAAAAGACTCCTGATTTGTCGTATCGCTCATATCCTGGTCGTTTTTTGTCAGCACCTTAAGGTGCTGTTTATTTCTTAGTAGTGTCGGTAACTGCTGCCGCACTGCTGTTAGTGGCACCTGCCTCTATGTACAGATCTCCTTGTGGCGCCTTAGGAACAGCCGGCTTGGTTCCTTTTAGTGACTTCACAAAACTAGTCAACTGTTGTATCTGTTTAGGAGAAAAGTCATCCTTCCAGCTCTTCATACCTTTTTCCTGCCATCCGTACTTAATAGACTTGAATATGTCCTTCACGCTTCCACCATGCAACCAGTAATCGTCTGTCAGATTCGGGCCAACTGTACCACCGCCATCAGCAAGGTGGCATGCAGCACAAGACTGAACATAGATTTCTTTACCTGCCGCAAGATCAGCCGCTTCTGACAAATAGACAACTGTGTTTTCATCTACGTTATTCGCTGATTTCGCCAGATAAGCCGCTTTATCTTCCTCTCCCTTCTGCATTTCCGCCACAAACTCTTCCTCCTGGCTCATACCATCGTGAGAGAAATGATAGCGATAAATGTAGATCACCCCTACAAATATAGTCAAATAAAATCCATACAACCACCATGGAGGAAGACTATTATCCAACTCATGTATACCATCGTAGTCGTGATCGAGCATGATGTCTTTTTCCTTCTCAATAGACACAGCCTTATTGAAATTATCCCAGAACCAGCTCTTCTTCGCCAACAATGCTTCTTCAGCTTCAGGCACCTGCCTTATCGTCTTCAGCAACATGTGTATGAACGTGGAAAGTAAGAAAATTACTACAAGCTCCAGACACAATACAACCGTAAGAATATAAAATTCCGTAGCCGGGATACCGGCAATAACATCTGGCAGGCTGGTATGCGCCAGTTCATTCGTTGCAGCTGCTGCCGGATCTTCCTGAGCATACGCGCCAAATCCAAGAAGCGTGAAACCCAGCAGGGCAAGAACAGTTTTTACACCTGTTCCGTTTGAACTTTTGTCTTTGCGCACTTTTTCACGCACAACGAAACCAAGCTGCTTCATTGTGTAGGCAAGCATCCCTATAATAAACAGAAGAATAAGCATCAATGACACCATACTTACGAGGGTCATGTTATATACCGGACTTTTGTCCGTGCCAGTTGTTTCGGCGGCCAAAACTACCGCAGCTGGAAGCAGTGAAATTGTAGTTGCCAGAAATACTTTATTATATTTTCGCATGTTATGCTGATTTGTGTTGTGAGCGTTATTGTTCATTCTTACTGTCAGGAAAAGGAATCTGCCTGAGTGCCTCGATATACCCTTTGTCCGCTTTCAACGACCAGATGGTCATAGCAGTGAAGAAAAGAAAGAAAATAGTCAATGAAGTAAGCGGATAGATACCAACCCCGGTGATCGTCTCCAGATAATGTATGAATTTCATAAGGTCAGTTTTATTCGTTTACGATTGGTTTCTTTTCAAGTTTGATGTCAGTACCTACACGCTGCAGATATGCTATGAGCGCTATGATCTCTTTGTTGCTCTTGATACTGATCTTGTCTTTTGCAAGATTGGCAACAATTTTATCAGCTTGTGCCATCAGATCGCCGTTAGCCTTTTTATCGTAACCCGCTTCGTAAGGCACACCAAGAGTGATCATTGCTCGGATCTTGGCACCGGTTATATTTGTATCAAGGTTATCAGTGAACAACCATGGATAGTTCGGCATGATGGTACCGGGAGAGATACTGCCTGGCTCATACATGTGGTTGAAATGCCAGCTGTCAGGGTATTTGCCACCTATACGAGCCAGATCCGGACCTGTACGTTTACTACCCCACTGGAAAGGATGGTCATAAACAAACTCACCTGCTTTTGAGTATTCACCGTAACGAACCACCTCACTGCGGAATGGACGAATCATTTGACTGTGACACAGGTAACAACCCTCACGTACATATATATCGCGACCATGTAACTCAAGCGGAGTGTATGGTTTTACACTTGCGATGGTTGGAATATTTGACTTCACCATAAATGTCGGGATCATTTCAAAGAGGCCTCCGATCGCTACTGCCACCAGGCTGAATACGAGCAGTTGAACAGGGCGACGTTCGATCCACCTGTGCCAGTGTTCTGTACTGTGCGGTACAAACTCTTTAGCAAGTGCAGGTGCTTCAGCCGGTTCTTCGTCCAGTACATTACCTGTACCAATAGTTTTTACCAGGTTGTAACACATGATCAGCGCACCAATCAGGAACAGGACACCACCGATACCACGCATCAGGTAGAAAGGCTGCATTTGTTTAACTGTATCGAGGAACTGATACTTCAATGTTCCCTCCGGAGTGAACTCTTTCCATGCAAGACTCTGCATGAAACCAGCCCAGTACATTGGAACCGTGTAAAACACTATACCCAGTGTACCGATCCAGAAGTGACGGTTAGCCAACTTAATAGAGTACAATTTTGTGCGGAATATCTTTGGAATCAGGTAGTAAAGGATACCAAATGTCAGGAAGCCGTTCCAGCCAAGTGCACCAACGTGAACGTGTGCAATGGTCCAGTCTGTAAAGTGACTGATGGCATTTACGTTCTTCAAACTCAACATCGGGCCTTCGAAAGTAGCCATACCATATGCGGTAACCGCTACAACCATGAACTTAAGTACAGGCTCCTCGCGAACTTTATCCCATGCGCCGCGCAGGGTAAGAAGACCATTCAGCATACCACCCCATGATGGTGCTATCAGCATCACAGAGAAAACTGTTCCGAGCGACTGCGCCCAATCAGGAAGTGCTGTATACAGAAGGTGGTGAGGACCAGCCCAGATGTATATGAAAATGAGCGCCCAGAAGTGAATGATAGAAAGGCGATAAGAATATACCGGACGATTAGCTGCTTTTGGCAGGAAGTAATACATAAGACCCAGGTACGGTGTAGTAAGGAAGAACGCAACTGCGTTGTGACCATACCACCACTGAACCAGTGCGTCCTGCACACCTGCATACCATGAATATGATTTCAGCATAGAGAATGGGATCTCTATTGAGTTTACGATGTGCAGCATTGCTACCGTAACGAAGGTTGCGATGTAAAACCAAACAGCCACGTAAAGGTGCCTTTCCCTTCTTTTAATGATCGTCCCAAACATGTTCCATCCGAATGCAACCCACACCAGAGCAATGAGGATATCGATCGGCCACTCCAATTCTGCATACTCCTTACCGGTTGTATAACCGAGCAGAAGCGTTACAGCGGCAAGCACAATGATCGACTGCCAGCCCCAGAAGTGGAACTTGCTCAGCCCATCGCTGAACATGCGCGCCTTACACAAACGCTGCAGTGAGTAGTACACGCCCATGAAAATACCGTTGCCCACAAATGCGAAAATGATCGCGTTGGTGTGGATCGGGCGAACCCTGCCGAATGTTGTGGGAGCAAACCCGAAATTGAGCGCCGGATAAACCAACTGAAAGGCAGCCAGAATACCCGCAAGCATTCCGACTATCGACCAGATGATGGTGGCATAAGCAAACCATTTTACGATCTTATTGTCGTAATTGAATTTTTCCGTCTGCAAGGATGCGTGTTCTCTGTCTAGTGCAATATTCATATGTATATGTTTGATTAGATCCTAAAGTGTGGTATTCTTAACATCGTTTTCGTACAACATGCGCATGGCTGCTCCGTCTTTGTCTTCGTACTGGTCTGTTTTAACACTCCAGATGAAGGCCCCCAAAAAAGATCCTGCAACAATGATGCTGACAATCACTAAAACGAACAGAGCGCTCATAATTTTCTATTTTTT
>JACSRV010000058.1 GCA_014879545.1 Chitinophagaceae bacterium
ATGAACGACATGTATTGCAAAACATAACGAGATGTATGACAAGAACGGCAAATGTGAGAAACGGGCAACATACTGTATCTTCGTGCTTTGCGTTATAGAAGAAACACACTCATGCACCGCATCCGGTTAACGGTCTTTTTGCTGGTTTTGATGCTCCCGTTGAGGGGATGGTCGCAGCGTCCGTTGCTTAATATGCCGGACCATGACGATAAATTGTACTATTTCGGTATAACATTCGGTGCAAACTACTCCGTTTACAAGATCAACTACACCTCTTCCTTCGCGCAGAAGGACACGTTCAAACGCATTCAACCTCTGTGGTCACCCGGGTTCAACCTGGGCCTTATGGGGAACCTGCGATTGAGTCGGTTTGTGGATTTCAGATTCGTGCCATCGCTGGCATTTTGCGAGAAACGTTTGAACTTTCAATACGGTCCGCCGTATGACAGTGTTTCTGAACGTGCTATCGAGTCGATTTATATGCACCTGCCGTTTCAGCTAAAATTCAAGAGTGACCGCATCAAGAATTTCAGGTTTTATGCACTGCTTGGCGGCAAACTGGATTATGACCTCGCTGCCAACTCGCGCTCCAAAAGGCCGAACGAGTTTCTGAAAATAGCACCGGTAGATTACGGACTTGAATTCGGGGTGGGTTTTGAGTTCTTCAATCCCAACTTCATCTTCTCGCCTGAGATCAAGATCAGTCAGGGGCTGGGTAACCAACTGTACAGAGACCCGGGATTGCAGCTGACCAACGCCATAGACAGGCTTAGTACCCGAATGATCGTAATATCCTTCCATCTGGAGGGCTAATTTAGTGGGTAGGCGGCGTCGGAAAGAGGCAGACTACAGGAACAGGTTGCAGAAGTAGGAAGCAGTATTCACGTCTGTTTCGGCAAACGACTTACCTTTACGGCCTTAATTTGAACACAATCTACAATGAGAGAAGCTTATATAGTTGACGGCATACGCACACCGATCGGCAACATACGCGGCGCTTTATCGGGCGTGCGCGCAGATGATATGGCGGCACTGGTTCTGAAAGAACTGGCTGCCCGCAACCCCAACATACCGGCAGATGCGATAGACGACGTGATACTTGGCTGCCACAACCAGGCAGGCGAAGACAACCGAAATGTGGCACGTATGGCACTGCTTCTGGCTGGTCTTCCGTGGAGTGTGCCCGGCGAGACGGTGAACAGATTGTGCGCATCGGGCATGTCTGCGGTGATAGCGGCCACTCGTGCTATAAAAGCCGGCGATGGAGATGTATTTATGGCCGGTGGCATGGAACACATGACCCGCAGTCCGTGGGTGATCTCAAAAACCTCTACCACATTTGGCGGAGATGCCCAGATGTATGACAGCAGTTTCGGCTGGCGATTTGTGAACCCCAAGATGCATGCATTGTATGGCACAGATCCGATGGGTGTGACGGCGGAGAATCTGGCGGAGATGTACAATATCAGCCGTGAAGATCAGGACCTGTTTGCCTACCGCTCTCAAATGAAAGCAAGTGAGGCCCAGAAAGCGGGCCGATTTGCTGAAGAAATAACTGCGGTACATATCGCCCAAAAGAAAGGTGATCCGATAATTGTAGATAAGGACGAATTCATCAAACCAACCACAACGCTTGAGAAGCTGGCGCAATTGAAACCATCCTTCTCAAAAACAGGTACTGTGACCGCAGGCAACGCATCGGGACTGAACGACGGCGCTGCTGCCGTTTATATGCTGTCGGACGAGGGTCTGAAACGCCACAACGCTACCCCACTGGCACGTATAGTGAGTTCGGCAGTTGTGGGTGTGGAACCACGCATCATGGGTATTGGTCCGGTGGGCGCTACTAACAAAGCGCTTGCAAAGGCGGGACTGAAGCTGGATGATATGGACATCATAGAACTGAACGAAGCATTTGCGGCACAAAGTCTTGCCTGCACCCGACAACTGGGACTGGCAGACGACGATGCACGCGTGAACCCTAACGGAGGTGCTATAGCCCTGGGTCACCCGCTGGGTATGTCGGGCACAAGGATCGTTCATACGGCGGCATTGCAATTGAAAAAGACCGGAAAAAGATATGCACTAGCCACCATGTGCATAGGTTTGGGTCAGGGTTATGCAGTGATCATAGAAAGAATGTAATCAGCCATCAACGGGATGAAGTAGTGAAATACGTGACCACGGGAAAGTGATCACTATATCCGTTTATCCAACGGGGACCTTTGAAAGACCTGTGTGGTTCACCTTCGTGCCCCTTGTAAGTGTCTATGATGAATGACGGCTTGAAAATCTCCGCACCGTTGTAGGTAAGCGTCTTGTCAGTGAGCAACGATGAGGAAATAATGATCTGATCGAAAAGGTTCCATTGTTTGCGGTATACCTCTGTACCGCTGCCGGACGCATGGATGGATGCGAAAGGATTATAGAGATAACTACCTGACGACTTTCTTTCAGCTATTGCACCAAGTACATTGGTGATACTGGGATCGGCAGGATTGTCGTTGAGGTCGCCCATGATGATGATGTGGGCATTCTTATTCTTTTTCATCAATCTTGCGGCTGCATCACGATTCACCTGAGCTGCTATGTTGCGTTTATCGCTGCTTTCATCGGTTCCGCCACGGCGCGAGGGCCAGTGATTGACAAAGATATCCACGGTGTCTTTTACAAGGATGCCATGCACATGAAGAACATCGCGCGTGACAGACTTGCCTGAGGTAGACGATATATCAACTTTGATCGGCTCACTTTTCAACACGCGGAACGAGGCCGGATCATAAATGAGAGCCACATTGATGCCTCTGGGATCGGGGCCACTGTGAATAACGTAGCGGTACCCCCTTGCTGCAATAGACTGCTGTGCGGTGAGATCTTTGAGCACAGTGCTGTTCTCAATCTCTGCAAGGCCTACTACAGCAGGGCGCATTGCAGCCAATACTGAGGAGATATTCTTTAACTTCTGCCGGTAGATCCTGTCGGTGTATCGGCATTTTCCTTCGGGCGTGAACTCTTCATCTTCCTTGGCGGGATCGTCAATAGTGTCAAAGAGATTCTCGCAATTGTAAAACCCGACAGCAACTTTGCCTGATGACTGGCCCCGTGCGACAGGGTTAACAAAAAGAAAAAGGAAACAAACAAACAAGATGTTAATGAGCCGCATGGCGTAGTAGTTTGGTGGAAATTTACAGAGATTTGCGTCGTTCACAAAAAGAAGACGAACCATGTTACTAAATCAGCTTTTGTTAGGCGAATTGAAGCAAGAAGCGGCAGCTACGAGAAAGATGCTGGAACGAGTGCCCGTAGATAAAAATGAATGGACCCCTCACGCGAAATCGACACCGTTGGGCAAACTCGCAATGCACGTTGCGGAGATAACAAGCTGGGTAACGATGATCATGATGACGGACGAGCTGGATTTTAAAAAGTTTGATTACAAGCTGTTGCCTCCCACAACCGTTGACGATCTGCTGAACAAGCATGACGAACTGGTGGCTCAGGCAGTAGCCGTGCTGGAAGGAAACACCAACGATGACTTTGAAAAGAAATGGGTGATGCGCAGTGGCGACCACATCATTTACTCACTTCCGAAACACGTTGCGCTGCGCAGGTTTGCATTCAGCCACCTGTTCCATCATCGTGGTCAGCTGAGCGTGTATCTGCGTCTGCTGGATGTGCCGGTACCAGGCATGTACGGACCGACAGCGGATGAATAACTGATAGCAGAAGGCAACATTTGAAGCCACTGTTATAAAAGACTAAGGTAGCCGTTATGGCTACCTTAGTCTTTTATAGGAGGATATATTACTGGCAGACCATGGATTAAGAACGATTATTTTATTATATTTGTTTATGCCCACCCGTTTAAGGACATCCATATCGCCACTGATACTATTGTTTCTTCTGACCCGGATTTCAGTTGCACAGGACTATCGCTGCATCATACCAGGTACAGAAAGTTTCTTCACCACCAGCAAACATTACCTACGGGGCATCAGGATAGATTCAGTACACACCGCAGGTAGTACTAACATATTATTTCCGTACCGGAGTTTACGAGGCAATTCATTTTACGGAATGTCGACAATGTCTGCGGGAGGCGCCTGGGTGGGCGATAAGATCTTTGTGCAGCCCGACGGCACCTATCAATTCACCAATATATGGGACGATACTGTGTTCATCCGGTCACAGGCAGAATTGGGTGACTCATGGGACTTCTACAGCGACACGTCGAAGATCTATTATCGGGCAATGATGACCGGGAAAGTGGTGCGCCTCGTGGACGGGTCGCCGGATACCGTAAAGTCAATACAGGTTAAGGCCTATCACCGCGACACTGGCTATATGCCTAACGATCCTTCAAACCTATTACGGGTAGGCATCAGCAAACAATACGGATTTTACGAGTTGTTTGACTTCTTTATGTTTCCGCACAGGCTTGTAAGATCTTCCCTCAGCAGTTCGCCGTCGGGTGTGGTAGATGATACAGTTGACTCATGGTTCATCAATTGCGGAAGTGATCAGCAATTCAGGAGGATCACACTGAGAAATCCGACGTGGCAGGAAATAAACGATTTCGAGCCGGGTGATGTGTTCGAGTATAAGGGCTCATGCGACGGGGGCGGAGGCAGCGACTGCACGCAACTGACGTTGGATAGCTGCATCAGCAAAGAGTTGATGCCAACAGGGACGATACGGTACACATTCTCAAGGCGCATAAGTAAAGAGAGATTTCCCAAAACACCAGCCAACCCGGTGATCTTTATGTCTGAAACAAAAGTGATCACCGCAGACACCACAAGACTTTATGTGGCTACACCCGGCATTATGCCCGAGCAAGTGGGCGTAAATGCAAAATCATACTACGACCCCTATGATACGATCTGCACAGTGAGCCCCGCAGTATGGGGATCGTCAGGCACAGCATTCTATTCGCCGGAACCATGCGGCGACTACAGTCGTCACAAAGTTGGCTATGGTAAAACAATGTACGCAGATTGTGTTGATTGGGGATCGAATTGGTTCGTTTACTGGGATATGATATACTCCAGAAAAATGGGCGTTTCCTGTGGGTCCAGACAAGAGTTCCCGACAGCAATCGAGAATCACTTTTTACAGTCCGGCATAAGTATATTACCCAACCCGGCCGGCGGAAACTTGAACATCACGTTTGCAAAAGACGGAGCGTACATGATTTCCTTAGTTAATGTAATGGGACAGTGCGTATCGACGCTGAGCAACCAAAGTGAAAATTCAGTTTCGATTGACGTGAGTAGACTTACAGAAGGCATATACCTGGTGGTGGTGGCCGCTGAAGATGGCAACAGATATACACAACGGATATCAATAGTTCATTGATGATGGCTGATACTTATTTACACGAAACAAAATGAAACACCTTTGATTTGAATACCCAAAACTCGACACCTCATGAAGAATTTCCTTTTTCTTGCGTTGATAACACTGATGGCAATGCCAACGCGGGCTCAGAATTTCGACTTCATACAACCCACCACGAAACACTATTTCAGAAATGCTGAGAGCTACATTCGGGGTATCAGGATCGACTCGGTAAGAACGTATCCCGACTCAATTGTCTATCACCCTTTTCGCACAGTACGAAGGACGCTTCTTTCATCGCCGGCATACGATACAGCAGGAGGGTGCTGGCTAGGAAAAAAGATCACAAGACTGACAGATGGCACACACTATTTCGAAACGTTTCAGGGAAACAAATTAATACTGAAATCGCAGGCAAATGTGGGCGACTCATGGGTTTGCTATGAAGACACCTCAAGAATTTTCTACAAAGCCTACCTTTCCAGTCGCTCAACGAGAGAGATATATGGAGTTACCGATTCAGTAAAAGTATATACGTTTACGGCATTTGATCGCGACAGCGGTTTTATTCCGTATGACCCGGCAAATTTCTCCTCCATCACGGTGTCCAAGAACTTTGGGTTCTACGAAGTTTTTGATGTCTACCTTTTTCCACAAAGGCATTTTATTTCCGGGTCCTACTACGACTACTTCTACGTAAAAACATCTTCAAAACAGTTCCGGTTGGTACCACTCCCTACGGTCACCAATTATGAACTGTACAACTATCATATAGGTGACGTCTTTTGTCGAGGACAGGAGTGCGTTTCCTCGTGGGAGGGGGACATAAGAACAACAGACACTGTAGTTACAAAAGACACAAGTGTGCCCGGAACAATTGTTTACGACTTCCGAGGCAACTCAGATTATTATTGCGGCAGTCCTCCAACGGGCCATAGCTATTATGTATCAAGCCGCACTGTAGTGGTGACGGCAGGAATATTCCAGTTCCTCGACACGGTACTCATGCCTGAAGAAAAAGGAATCAGAACGATATACTACTATGACCCAGACGATTCAAGTTTGTGCTTCAAAAGCCCAATTTACTGGCGAAGAATGGGTGGATCACCTGAGCTACCTGCGCTTTGTGAATGGGGTGACCGTTACAAAATAGGTATGGGCCAAATCGGAGAAACGCGATGTGTCTCTCGCTATGGCGACCTGTATGAGCGAGGATATGGAACAATGTGGGTAAAAAAAGTCGGCACTCCATGTGAAGCGACTGTAAACGTGGCAGACATTGCAGGACCTGGACAGCCTCATGGTATTCAGGTCTCCCCCAACCCGGCAACTGAGACCGTAACATTTACATCGATCGCATCCGGTGATTACACGCTTTCACTTACTGACTGTGTGGGTAGAGTGATCCGAAACGAAAAATGCGCTTACAATACTGTCACCATTAACTGCGGGGACTTCCCATCCGGTTTGTATTTCGTTCATATCATTGATAGCAAAGGGCAACGCTACACCGAAAAACTACAGGTAAATCGCTAACTGAACCATGAGAACCATACTATACTTCCTACTATTGTTGTGGTCTGCGGTAGCCACCGGCCAATCCTTTGAATGTTACAAATATGGCCAGAAAAACTACTACTGTAATAGCTATGGTTACCTACGCGGCATACGGGTTGATTCAGGATACACGTCGCCTGATTCACTTGTGCTACATCCATACAGGTCACCCAGATGTAGGGAACCACTGTCTTCGGCTAGTTCGCGTCTGATGGATACAGCGGGCGCCAGTTGGCTGGGGCGGAAGTCTGTTATGTTCCCCGACGGAACATTCTACACACTAAACATGTGGGGCGACTCGATCATTATAAAGACGAGATCGGCAATAGGAGACACGTGGATATTTCATCACGACACCACGCAAAGAAGATACCTTGCTGAAATGACAGGAAAATCTGTGATGTCGGTGCTTGGCGGACCTGTAGACTCCATTCGCCGGATACGCATCTACGCCTACGACGATACAGGACTTGTGCCGTCAGCCCCCTTGAATAATTTTGAGATGATCATTACAGGCAATAGCGGATTCTATCAAATTTTCGATCTCTACACGTTCCCGTATCATCCCCCAGGTCAGCCCTATGTGCGCGGTACAGACTATTTTCTTGATAAGATAATGTCACAGGCATCGCCTGCAAGAATTACCAAGGAAAACTTCATATTCACAAGGTGCGACCCTACCCCGTTCCCGAACAACAATCACCTGTATTCTTTTGCGATCAAGGACAAATTCGAATATGCCATTTCCGACTACGCGCACCCCGGCAATGGCACATATCCATACAGGTACTGGTTCTTCAACATAGACAGTATTGCGCCGATTCCGGGAGGTTTTGAGTATAGTTATACAGGATGGTTGGCCACACAATCCTACTCCGGCACATACATACCTAACTTCAAGTACCCATATACCAAAGAACCTGTAAACGGAAAATTCGGGTACTACTTGGGGGATTTTACAGACCCAACAATCATGCCCGAAGAGCATCGAAAGAAAGATATCATATACTATTTCCCCGACGGACGAAAGCCTTGCAACATTATGAAAACATACGGCAGTGAAGTATCAAAAGTTGCTGATACAACCTGGCCCGATGTAAATGATGTTGACTATTACGTACGCTATGACTTGCTGAGATACGGCCTATCAAACCACAAACGGGTGAACACTTCAGTCTCAGAGTACTATGATACAGTACTGGTACACTGCTCTTCTGTTGGCAGTTTCAGTGAGGGAGACAGATGCGGTGCACTTTATGACCCGACATTTGTAGATTTGGTACGCGCCAAAAGTGACGTAGGTATAACCGTAACCCCCAACCCGGCCAACGAAACACTACATATCACATTCGCATCAACCGGGACATACAAGGTAGCGGTTGTGAACTATCTTGGACAGTGTGTTGCGACAGCCAGACAGAGCGCTGAGAACGAAATAACTATCGATGCGAGCAGACTAGCCACAGGTGTTTACATGCTTGTAGCTTCCGATAATGACGGCAACAGGCATACGCAACGAATCTCTATAGTCCATTGACAGATAAATGTAGTTGCAGTTCCATTACTTAGGCCGGCCGCACACCCCACTCACTCCGATGTTTGCGTAGCGGATGCTCCTTTGACTTATTGAAGATCATCATGCCATTCTCGCGACCGGCACGACGTTCGCGCTGCTGATCTTCGGGCATGTTCTTTTCGTCCATGCACTCGGGGCTGCAGCAGCCTTCCAATTTAGCGGCGCAGGCATCGCATTGAATAAAAAGGAGGTGGCAACCATCATTTTTGCAGTTGGTGTGTGTATCGCATGGAGTGCCGCATACATGACATTGGGCAAGCACGTCATCGGTTATACGCTCGCCGAGGCGCTCATCAAAAACAAAGTTCTTCCCTTTGAATTTTACGGGCAATCCCTGCTCTTTCGCCTTGCGTGCATATTCTATGATACCACCCTCTACGTGAAATACATTTTTGAATCCGTTATGGAGCATCCAGGCGCTGGCCTTTTCGCAACGGATACCACCTGTACAATACATGATGATGTTCTTATCCTCATTTCCACGAAGCATATCAACCGCCATGGGCAACTGGTCGCGGAAGGTATCTGAAGGCACCTCAATCGCGTTCTCGAAATGGCCCACTTCATACTCGTAGTGGTTGCGCATGTCTACTATGATGGTACCTGGCTTTTCGGCCAATTCGTTGTACTCTGCCGCCTTTAGGTATTGGCCGGTCTTAGACATATCAAAGCCCGGATCTTCGATACCATCTGCAACCACCTTTGGCCTCACCTTCATGCGCAACACCCAAAAAGATTTACCGTCATCATCTACGGCAATGTTCAGCCTTATGCCATTGAGCTCGGGCGCAGCTGCATACAGTGCTTCTTTAAAAGCTTCGAAGTTGGAAGCCGGAACGCTGATCTGGCCGTTTATCCCTTCGTGCGCAATGTACACACGACCAAAGACATTCAGCTTTGTGAAGGCGACGTAGAGATCATTCCTGAACTGTGCCGGATTGGCAATGGGGAAATACTTGTAGAAGGATACTGTGGTACGCGGCTCTGTCTCTGCCAACATACGCTGTTTCAGTTCCTCATTATTCACGCGGTTGTGTAACACTGGCATGGTGTACCTTCCTTTTTTTGGTTAATGAGGCTGCAAAGGTACGAAATTCAAAAAACATTATCCATCTGTCAGGCAACGGTGCAGCCTTAGAGCAACGGATTGCGACGCCCGTGCAGGACATAACGTTTCATGTTCATCCAAAAGGCAAGAACCATGTAAACGATCAGCGGCGAACCAAGAGTGAGGAAAGATATGTAAATGAACCACAGGCGAATACGTGAAGTAGCGACACCCATACGCTCCCCTATCTCGGTGCAGACACCGAAGGCTTTCCACTCGATAAAGTCTTTCAGATCGTAGAGCTTATACATATTGTCACAAAAATAGATAATTATACAATTACTACAATATTACGAAATGCTGAAGTTTCTGGAAAAGAAGAAAATGGTAAATTTTCAATCATAGGCACGATCTTTAAGATGGATGTGGTACATAGTCAGTAATTTTACTGTCTGTCAGCAACATACCCAGCGCTCCCGCAACATGCAGTTTACCATTCATAGTCCTTACAAGCCAGCCGGCGACCAACCAGAAGCCATAAGGCAATTAACTGAAGGCGTACAGAATGGTGAACAGTTTCAGACACTGCTGGGTGTGACGGGATCAGGCAAGACATTCACAGTAGCCAACGTAATACAGAAAACACAGAAACCCACGCTGGTACTGACACACAACAAGACACTTGTTGCCCAGCTATATGGAGAATTGCGGAACTTCTTCCCTGACAACGCGGTTGAGTACTTTGTATCGTACTATGACTATTACCAGCCGGAAGCATACATTCCCACGTCGAATACCTACATAGAAAAAGACCTTTCTATTAACGAAGAGTTGGAGAAGCTGCGATTGCGTGCCACTACCAGCCTGCTGAGTGGTCGCACCGACATTATTGTTGTTGCTTCGGTGTCTTGCATATACGGTATCGGCAATCCGACTGATTATGCAGCGGGTATCATCCGCTTCAAGAAAGGCGACAATATGGGCAGGAATCAATTTCTGCACAAACTCGTAAACTCACTGTACAACCGCAGCCAGGGCGACTTTACGCGGGGCACTTTTCGGGTGAACGGAGATACGGTAGACATCAATCTGCCCTATGTGGACTATGGCTACCGTATTACCTTCTTCGGCGATGAGGTGGAGGAGATAGAGAGCTTTGAACCTGACTCGGGAAAGCGTATCGGCACAATGGAAACAGCCGCGATATTCCCGGCAAATCTCTACGTGGCACCGTCAGGGCAAATGGGGCAGATCATCCATGAGATACAGGATGAGATGACGGCGCAGGAAGCTTATTTCAAAAGTCAGGGGAAATTTGTAGAAGCCCAAAGGATAAGAGAGCGTGTGAGCTATGACCTGGAAATGATACAGGAACTGGGTTACTGCAGCGGCATTGAAAACTATTCGCGCTTTCTGGACCGCCGCAAACCCGGCACACGCCCATTCTGCCTGCTCGACTATTTCCCGGATGATTTCCTTCTGGTAATTGATGAAAGCCATGTGACCATACCGCAAATCAGCGGAATGTACGGCGGTGACCGATCGCGCAAAATGAATCTGGTGGATTATGGATTCCGACTACCATCCGCACTTGACAACCGTCCGCTGAACTTCTATGAATTTGAAGGGCTACTGTCTCAGGTAATATTTGTGAGTGCCACACCGGGAAAGTATGAACTGGAAAAATGCGGAGGCGTAGTGGTGGAGCAGATCGTTAGGCCGACAGGTCTTATAGAGCCCCCCATACAAGTGCGCCCAAGCATTAATCAGGTTGATGACCTGCTGGACGAGATAGATAAACGTGTAAAACACGGCGGCCGTGTGCTTGTTACCACGCTCACCAAACGAATGGCAGAAGAGATGGACAAGTACCTGAAACGTATCAACATACGTTCGAAGTACATCCACTCTGAAGTTGATACATTGGAACGCGTAGAGATCTTACGCGATCTGCGACTGGGGAACATAGATGTTCTGGTAGGCGTGAACCTATTGCGTGAGGGACTTGACCTGCCGGAGGTATCGCTGGTGGCTATTCTGGATGCTGACAAAGAAGGTTTTCTTCGTGACGAACGATCTCTGACACAGACTGCAGGGCGCGCTGCCCGTAATGTGAATGGCCTTGTGATCTTCTACGCAGACAAGATAACCGACAGCATGCGCCGCACTATGGACGAGACAGACCGCAGACGTGAGAAACAGATCAAACACAATACTGAGCACGGCATAGTGCCGCGCACTATTCAGAAGTCGGTCCAGGAGATAATGTTGCAGGGATCAGTGCTTGACATCAAGGGCTATAATGAAACAAGCCCTTATGCCATTGCAGACACAGCCATGCCAATAGCTGCAGAGCCCACTACTGCCTACAGGACGGTGGCACAACTGGACAAGCAGATCAATCAGACAAAAAAAGCAATGGACAAGGCAGCAAAAGACCTTGACTTCATGGAAGCAGCCCGCCTTCGCGATGAACTATTTAAGTTGCAGAAGGAAAAAGAAGCAATGAAATAAATACTCACCAATACACTTCATAAACATCAAAAAAACTTGCTATGGTAGTAGTTTTTATCAGTATCCTGTTCCTTCTTGCCGGATATTTCCTGGCCCGCTCCAATGACAAAGCCAGAGCTGTGGGGCGACCGCTAATGGCATTTGGCGGCGTTCTGTTCCTGATAGGTATACTATTCTCAACCTTTGTACAAATTGACGCTGGTTATGTAGGCGTTCAAAAATTGTATGGTAGTGTACAGAAGAATGTACTGTATAGTGGCCTACACATGATAAACCCACTGCTGGACGTGGAGCAAATAGAAACACGCACCCAGAACTACACCATGAGTGGTGTACATGACGAGGGTGACAAATCGGGAGATGATGCTATAAGGGTGCTTAGTGCCGACGGACTGGAAGTGACAATCGATCTGACTGTTCTTTTCAGGGTGATGCCGGCAACTGCACCAGACCTGTATAAACAAACAGGACCGGAATATGTAAATAAAGTTGTTCGACCAATATCAAGAACAAAAATCCGCGACAATGCGGTCTATTACGATGCTGTGTCTTTATACTCAAGCAAGCGCGATGAGTTTCAGGCAAGAATATACAAGGCTATAGAAGATGATTTCAAAAAACGTGGCCTTGTACTGGAGAACCTTCTGATCCGCAATATTTCATTGCCGGTATCTGTAAAGAATGCCATTGAATCAAAGATAAATGCAGAGCAGGAGGCACAGAAAATGCAGTTCGTATTGCAGAAAGAGCGGCAGGAAGCTGAAAGAAAGCGAGTAGAAGCGCAAGGTATTGCAGACTATCAGCGCATTGTTAATGAGAACCTTACCGACAGGCAGCTTCAATACGAACAGATAAAAGCGATGAAGGAACTGGCGGGCTCGTCTAATTCCAAGATCATTGTGATGGGCAAAGGCAGCACACCAATGATATTGGACGCGAAATAAACGCAGTCGATATCGTTAAGATAAAAGAATGTGAAATGGATATCACGAGCCCTTATTAATAGTTAACTTCGAACATCGATCAACTCAACTAAGACAGAATCATGAAATTATCATTCCATGGTGCCACCAGAATGGTGACCGGCTCCAAGCATCTGCTGCACATCAACGCTACAAAAAAGATATTGCTCGATTGCGGGCTTTTCCAGGGGATGGGTAAAGACACCGGGAAACTTAATGAAGACTGGGGATTTGATCCGAAAGAGATATCTCATGTCATCATCTCCCATGCTCACATTGACCATTCCGGCCTTTTACCCAAATTGGTTAAAGACGGGTACAAAGGAAAGATCTATTGCACACCCGCTACCGCTACCCTGGCAAAAATACTGCTGGTGGACTCGGCGCGAATTCAGGAAGCAGATATCCGATATGCCAATAAACGCAGACAGCGTGAGAACAGGGAACTGATTGAACCGCTTTACACCGAAGACGATGCAGAAAAAGTATTCCCTCTTTTTGAGACTATACCATATAACGAACCATATACCGTAGATAAGGGCGTGGAGCTCACCTTTACCGACTGCGGACATATACTGGGCAGTGCGGCGGTGAATCTGCAGATACGTGAAAAAGGCATCACAACCCGACTCACTTTTAGTGGCGACGTTGGCCGGTACCGAGACATGATCTTGCGATCGCCGCAGACCTTTCCGCAGGCCGACTATATCATACTGGAGTCGACCTATGGCGATAAGTTGCATGACCTGATGTCTACAGCCAACGACAAATTGCTGGAACACATTTTGGAGACCTGTGTGAGAAACAGGGGCAAACTCGTCATCCCGGCATTTAGCCTGGGACGCACGCAGGAGATATTGTATATGCTGAATCGACTGGAACTGGAGAAAAGACTGCCTGACCTGACGTATTATGTAGATAGTCCGCTATCTGTGAACATAACGGAAGCTGTAAAGAGATATCCGGGTTGTTTCAACTCATCTGTGCAGCATTACCTGAAGAACGATGATGATGTGTTCTCCTTCAAAGGATTGCAGCATATTGAAGACGTGCAGGACTCGATAAAACTTAATGACTCAAAAGAACCTTGTGTCATTATATCGGCGTCGGGCATGGCGGAGGCAGGCAGGGTGAAGCACCATATAGCCAACAACATATCGGACTCAAGGAACAAGATACTTCTCACCGGCTATTGCGAACCGCAGTCGCTTGGAGGACGACTTAAAAGAAAACCAATGGAAGTCACTATTTTTGGCAAACCGCACCTGGTGAAAGCTGAAATTGCAGAGATCACCAGTCTGAGTGCGCACGGAGACTATGAGGACCTTAGCCAGTGGCTTGCCTGCCAGGATCCGCGCCAGGTAAAAAAGGTATTTCTGGTGCATGGCGAGTATGAAGTGCAGCAGAATTTCAAGGAACGCCTCATAAGAAAAGGTTTCACAGACGTGGAAATACCTGACCAGCATACTGCTTTTGGCATCTGACCGATGAAAAACACCTACCGGACGGAGCACAAGAAGCAACCTACCGAAGTGATATTTCACTAATTTTGCAACCTTATTAATTGAAACATGGGATTATTCGACAAACTTTTCAAGCGTAACAAAGAACAACAGGAGCAAAAGGAAGCGCTTGATCAGGGTTTGCAAAAAACTAAGGAAGGATTCTTTTCCAAGATCGCGAAGGCGATAGTGGGCAAGGACAAAGTGGACGAAGAGGTACTTGACCAGGTGGAGGATGCCCTCATTAGTGCCGATGTGGGAGTTGACACTACGGTGGCGATCATTGATCGTATTGAAAAACGTGTTTCGAAAGATAAGTATCTGGGCACTTCTCAGCTGAATGAGATATTGCAGGAAGAGATCATGGGGATGCTTACTAATGCGCCCTCCAATGAATTTGCAACGTTTGATATTCCTGCCGGTAAGAAGCCTTACGTTATTCTTGTAGTGGGTGTGAACGGTGTAGGCAAAACAACCACCATTGGCAAACTTGCGCACAACTTCAAGAAAAACGGCAAAAGTGTGTTACTTGGCGCGGCCGATACCTTCCGTGCGGCGGCAGTTGATCAGCTGACGATATGGAGTGATCGTGTGGGTGTGCCGATAGTGAAAAAGGAAATGGGCAGCGATCCAAGCTCTGTAGCGTTTGACGCTGTGCAGAGTGGTATAGCGCGCGAGTCGGACGTGATCATTATTGACACGGCGGGGCGCCTGCATAACAAGTCTTACCTGATGGATGAACTGGGCAAGATTCGCCGCGTGATAGGCAAGAAAATGCCCGACGCCCCACATGAAGTACTGCTTGTACTTGATGGCAGCACCGGCCAGAACGCAATAGAACAGGCAAGGCATTTCACTGCCGCTACCGATGTGACCGCCATAGCTATTACCAAGCTCGACGGAACGGCAAAAGGCGGTGTGGTACTTGCGATTGCCAACCAGTTCAAGATACCTGTGAAATACATTGGTGTTGGTGAAAAGATGGAAGATCTTCAGATCTTCAACAAAGCTGAGTTTGTGGACAGCCTTTTCAGCCTCAACAAATAATACGTCCGTCAGCAATACTCTGATATCAGCATATCGCGGAGCAGCTCCATACCAATGGTGGCAAGATGTTCTATTGGTATCACGTTACGGTAACGTTTCACCTCTGGTATGCGCTTGTCAACTACATACTTGCTTACGTCATCTCGCACATAATCTACCAGACCTGCGGCAGGATATACTGCCAATGACGTGCCCACCAGCACAAAGATGTTGGCTTCTTCCATAAAGGGAATTGCGTGCTCTATCATAGGCACCGGCTCTTCGAACCAAACCACATGTGGCCTTAACAGGCCACCATCAGGAGCCTTTGCGCCGTGTTCTATGTCGGTGTGAATGGGATACAAAATGTGTTCGTCACGATCACTGCGCATTTTAAGTATCTCTCCGTGCAGATGGAGCACATTTTTCGCACCGGCACGTTCGTGCAGGTCATCAATGTTCTGTGTTACAATGTGCACATCAAAGTGCTCCTGCAACTGCGCTAGTACGGTATGGGCCGCATTGGGCGATGCCGCCATAACATCGCGGCGACGCATATTGTAGAAGTCCTGTACAAGGTTGGGATCGCGTCGCCATGCCCGTGGTGTGGCTACATCTTCTATCCTGTTGCCCTCCCAAAGCCCGTCACTATCTCTGAATGTTCGTAAACCACTTTCTGCGCTGATGCCGGCGCCCGTGAGCGCCACAAGTTTCAATTTTGACATAGGATGCCTTTATGAATTAAAGTTACTTAGAACAGGAGTTGCCCACAAAAAACTGCCGGCACCATACGCGATACCGGCAGTCAAATTTCAGACTCTTCTTTTTCTGCGTTCTACGCAGATGGTATTACCATCCAAGCAAGTAAGCGAAAATAAGCGGTGCCACAATAGTAGCGTCACTTTCCACTATGAACTTAGGCGTGTTTATGTCCAGCTTGCCCCATGTGATCTTCTCATTCGGAACTGCACCACTGTATGAACCATAAGAAGTGGTGCTATCGCTGATCTGGCAGAAATAACTCCAGAAAGGCACATCATGCCATTCGAGGTCCTGGTACATCATTGGCACTACACAAATCGGGAAGTCGCCCGCTATGCCACCACCTATCTGGAAGAAGCCTACACCCTTACCTGCAGAGTTATTACGATACCAATCGGCCAACCATATCATATACTCAATACCGCTCTTCATTGTAGATGGTTTCAATTCGCCCTTAATGCAGTAGGAAGCGAAGATGTTGCCCATAGTGCTGTCTTCCCATCCCGGAACGATGATGGGCAGATTGCGCTCAGCGGCAGCGATCATCCAGCTGTGTTTGGGATCGATCTCATAATCAGGCTTCATCACCTCGCTGAGCAACAGCTTGTACATGTATTCGTGCGGGAAATAGCGCTCGCCCTTGTCTTCAGCTTCTTTCCAGATCTTGTGGATGTGGCGCTGAATGCGACGGAACGCCTCTTCTTCAGGAATACAGGTGTCGGTAACACGATTGAAGCCCTGCTCCAGCAGCTCCCATTCTTCCTGCGGACTGAGGTCACGGTAATTAGGTACCCGCTTGTAGTGCGTATGCGCTACGAGGTTCATGATATCCTCTTCGAGGTTGGCACCAGTACAGCTGATGATATCTACCTTACCTGCACGAATCATTTCTGCGAGAGAGATGCCGAGTTCGGCGGTACTCATAGCACCGGCAAGCGACACCAGCATTTTACCACCCTCAGTGAGGTGTGTTTCGTATCCTTTAGCAGCATCAACCAGCGCAGCCGCATTGAAGTGACGATAGTGGTGCTGAATGAATTGAGAAATCGGTCCTTTGTTCATTACTTTACTTTATAAACGGTTATTGAATTGTCGGTTTTTCTGAAACTAAAAAGCAAGCAGGGAGACTGCATGCTTTTCAGTAATTGTAGTATGACAAGGCTGTATCTTACGCTACAGTCTCAGTTTTTGCGATGAATTGTTTCACCCATTCTGTAGTGATCGACTTCGGACGCTCGATAGGGAATCCGAGGGCACGATCCCAGCAAAGGCTTGCCAGAACACCCAGTGCACGGGACACACCGAACAGCACGGTGTAGAAATCTTCCTCTACGAGACCGTAGTGCTTCAGCAATGCGCCGGAGTGCGCATCCACGTTAGGCCATGGGTTCTTTATCTTACCTGTTCCTTCCAGAATCGGCGGTGCAACTTCGTACACGTTCCAAACTGTCTGAACAGTTGGGTTATCAGGGCAATGACGTTTTGCAAACTCCATCTGGGCTGTGAAACGTGGATCGGTCTTGCGCAGAACAGCGTGACCATAACCGGGAACCACTTTACCTTCAGACAGTGTTTTGCGTATGTAATCTGCTATCTGGTCTTTGGTTGGCTGATTAGTATTCAGTTCACCGCACATTTCTTCTATCCAGCGGATAACTTCCTGATTGGCGAGACCATGCAATGGACCAGCAAGCCCCGTCATACCTGCCGCGAAAGCAAGGTAAGGATCGCTGAGTGCAGAACCCACAAGGTGAGTAGCATGAGCAGAAACGTTACCTCCCTCGTGATCGGCGTGAATTGTAAGGTACAGACGCATCAATTCTTTGAAAGACTCGTCCTCATAACCCAGCATGTGCGCGAAGTTGGCGCTCCAGTCCAGCATCCCGTCGGGCTGAATGTGGTCGCCACCCTTGTACTTGCGGCGGTAGATATAAGCCGCGATGCGTGGCAGGCGCGCTATCAGCGTCATTGTGTCTTCGTATACATAACCCCAGTATTCTTTCTTGCTGATACCCTCTCCATATGCCTTCGCAAACTTAGACTCGGTCTGCAATGCAAGTACCGCTGCTGTGAACTGAGTCATTGGGTGAGCAGAAACCGGGAAAGACTCGATCACATCGAACACATAGTTCGGAACGTGCGAGCGTCGAGCCCATGTAGCTGATACATGCTCCACATCTTCCTGAGTAGGCACCTCACCTATCAGCATGAGATAAAAAAGACCTTCCGGCAATGGTTCGCTGCCACCTTCGATCTTTGGTAATTTCTCGCGCAATTCAGGAATAGAGAAACCACGGAAACGGATACCCTCGTTTGCATCAAGCAGCGAAGTTTCTGTAACCAGACCGGTGATGCCACGCATACCCTGATATACCTGAGCAAGCGTTACGTCCTCTACCTTCTTATTGCCATACTTTTCAAGAATACCTTTGATCTCTTTGCTTTGCAGATCTGCCTTTTCCTTGAAATTGTCTTTTATGTAGCCCATAGATTATGTTTATTCAGTAACGGGATTATTTTTTTCGGACACAAAGGTAAGGAAAACAGTGCCTAAAATGTTGTATTCTAAACTTATTTAAGCATAACATCACATTATGTTTTCATAGCCATCCTCTATCGCTCGCAGCGGGCGTTTCAGAGGTACGAAAGCGGCACATTTACCGCCACAATGGATAAGGTGAAAAAATATTTGAAAATGGTTTTGGCAAAATGAAATCTGCATGTATCTTTGCAATCCCAAAAGCAACGGGAACAATGCAAATGGGAGCATAGCTCAGCTGGTTCAGAGCATCTGCCTTACAAGCAGAGGGTCCGCGGTTCGATCCCGTGTGCTCCCACACCCATCAAACAGAAAGTCGCTCCCAGAGCGACTTTCTTCATTTAAGACCAGCGCAGTCGGCAGAATAGTCGGCAGTTTTTAAAAGTTCAAGATTTCGATAAACTTGACTAATACTAACAAAAAGAAAAGGGGGCTTTTGCCCCCTGGTACTAAACGCCTTCGCCATTTTCTCGCTTCTTATCATCTTCTAACTTCTTTTTCAATAGTTCTGCTTTCTGTTTTTCGCCCTCGTCAAATATCTTCTTCAAAATCTCTGCATGCTTTCGGTTGTCGGCCTTATTGTATTTCTTGAAATTCTCGTCTGTTCTATGGCCTGAAATCGCCATAATTGTCGGAACAGGAACACCACGCAAATACATATTAGTCACAAATGATCTGCGAGCAGTATGTGTTACTACCATTTGCCATTTTTTAAGCAGCTTTCTATCCACTTTATGGTCACGAATTAATTTCTTCTCATAATCTCTGTTTAAAGACGGTATTTTTTTGGCAATCTTTTTCAAGTTTTTGTTGAAGACCTGATTACATGGTGCCTGCGGCAAACCATTCGGGTATTTTCTCAAAATATCTTCAAACATCGGCAATACCGGTATCACTAATTTTGTGTTGATATTGTATTTATGTTCTAATTTTTTCGGGTCAATTTCCATAAAACCGCCTTGAATTCTAGCCGCCTCCAGAACCGAATATTCCTCAAACCTCAAACCAGTATTGCAACCAATTACAAACAAATCTCTAACAATTTCAAAGGTTTTAGTTGGGAAATGTTTAATGTCCATTATGGCTTGTATTTCATCTTCCGTCAAGTAAATATCATCCGCCACTGCCTTTCTTATATTGAACTCAATTTCCTTTGAAATATCCTTGCTAATCAATTTCTTTTTGATGGCATAAGAAACCAGCGTTTTGAACACGGTCAAATATTTAGCACTCGTGTTAAGTGTAAGGGGCTCATTTAAGTAATTGGTGAAATCATCAATTAGGTTCTGGTTAATATCAGTCAGGTAATACTTGTTTTTCTTCGCAAACTTTTTGAAATGCTCCATAGTAGATTTATAGGGCTTTACGCTATTAGCATTATAAATCATGTTATCTTTTGTTTTGCGAACCTTGTTTTTGCTGTCGTCAATCAGAGTCTGAAAGAAGTCAGTAATTAAAATAGGTTTATCATTCTTCTGAACGTCAGGTGGGAATAACTTATCGCACACTGCCCTTTCTAAAACGATGCCGGGCACAACTCCTGAATTCGTCCTTGCGAGTTCTGCGTGGGTTTCACGAATAATGTGATCGAAATCATTCAGCCGCTTAATAATTGCGGTGTTTTCAGCTATTGATTTGGGCTTGTGACAACCCTTCTTACTAACCCAATTGACCACCTCTATACTTTCGCCCGGGTAGATGATAGCTCTTTGCTTTCGATACGTCACGCTAATGTATATTGCTGATCGTCCTTTCTTTTTGGGATAGCGTAAATAGAAGTTAATATTCATATTCTATTCGTCTTTAAAAACAAATCCAAATCGCTTATGTCAAAACGGTATTGTCTCCCATAGCTGATCGCCTTTATCTTTCTCTCTTTTACTTTTTTAGACAATGTCTGAGGTGTAATTTTTAGATAGCTGGCGGCCTCTTCTCTTGTAAGTAAAACGTTCTCTTCTTTCGACTGGCTATAGTACGATGATTCCTTGATACCGGCTTCAACAGCCTCTTTTATCAATAGGAAAAGATCCTCTTGTTGAATTACTATTAATGGTTTCATTTCTTCTTTTGAAAATTTTGGAGTAGGGAATGGACTTGGGGCAATTGTGAGTTTTCCAGGGAGCCCATTGCTATTAATTTTGTGTTTGCGCAATTTGAAGCAGCATAGAATAAGGCGCATCAGTATTCTTCCAGCAATTGGTTCTACCAATGCGAACGAAGCCAAGCTTTTCATAGAAAGCCATTTGTCGTTTCGGGTGTGTATCACTTCGGAAAGTCTTCCCTATTCCTAATGTGCCAATTACTAACTCCAAGGGGATTTTAGTCATTAATGAAACAGTATTAAGAAAATTCATAAGTTTGGTTCCAATACCACAGCCAGTTTGATAGACTTCGAAGCGATAAATTTCGATGCTGTCACCCTTGCCGGGAACGATCTTAATATTGAAAAGGTCCAGGTGATACAAAACGATATAGTCGCACTTTATCACTGTGGCATTATTGTGATTATCTAAATTGCAGAAGAAATTGTTTCCCGCATCACAATATTCGATTGGCCACTGATCTTTGAGCAACTCCAACAACTCCTCGTGAAAGGTTCGTAATAAAGTAGTATTGGTTCTATACTCTGTTCGTTGTGTAGCTTTGGCGATTTTTCTTTCAAGCGCTCTTCTTTCTGCTCTCGACTGTAACGCAACGGGTACGTTTTGTGTTTTTATATTCATACTATTTAATCTCAGGTTATCCGCTGAATGACCGGTTATACCCAGTATATAATTAGCGAAGGAAAAAGTTTTAAAAAGTTCAAAAAATAGTTTCTGAATTGCTCCTGCCGTTATGTCGCTCGCCATTTATACAAATAAAAAAGACGCACTATCATGCGTCTTAGCTGGCTTAATATCATAGGAGGATTACGCCTTAGTATACAAACCATGCTTCGTTTTTAACAGCAGACCTATTTCGGTGAGTTGTGACAGGTATTTGTCAATCGCACTTGCACTTAGAAATGAGACACATAATTGCTGTGCGTCAACTCGGCTAAAAGCAACGCCATCCGGTAAGGCATTGAACATATCCGTTTTACCTTGACTAAGTTTGATTTTTGATGGGGCCATCGAACCAAAGACATAAAGCGAGTGCTCAAGCAATATCTCAGCCATTTGCATAGCCGTGTCGAAATAGTTATTGTAGCACACAATCTTAGTACTCCTTTCATTTCCGGAGTACTTTTCCAAAGCAGTCAATATCATCGCTATCCTGAACGTGATCAAGCCAAGCCGTCTAACGATGCTGCTTGCGTCTTCCAGAAGTAGAACTTTATTTGACATCGTCTCAAAACGCTCATTAAACTCCCGGCACTGGACATCGCTAAATGAAAATTCGGTTGGTGAACTCCACGCTCTTCGGTGAATTTCCGATATCCGATCGGCTATTTTTGAAAGGCTATCAAATTGATTGCGCTCTCCCTTGGAGGTTATGTACTTCCATCTATTTGCGGGATTATAAGTATAGAATATAAACCTGCTAAACAGTCCATCTTCGTGTGACCGAAATAGGTTTCGCACTTGTGATGGTGTACCCGATAGCAGCGCAGAAATCCTTGGTGCTGGAATATCTATTTTTTCATCTTTAGTTTTTCTGCGGTAGGAAATCGGTTCGTGATGAAACGCTTTTCGAAGGATGGTAGAATAATTACCCCATATAGACTTATTGGCATTTGCAATTACGTCCCCCTCAGTTTCAAAGAATATGCCGGTTCCTCCCGCTTCTGCCAAGTGTTGGTATAAAGCCGCCTCGCTAATATTTCCCGGAATGAAAAGCGGAGGATGGGCAGGTGGATTTAATGCGGTTTTACTGCCCAACAGTTTTTTTATGCTCGCAAAGGCTGCAGCCTGGTCATTTTTTTCAAGGAACGAGTCTGCCTCTATTTGAGAAACGAGCAATTTGGAATAAGATAGCACGCCTTTACCG
Organism: Chitinophagaceae bacterium; assembly: GCA_014879545.1. Lineage (GTDB taxonomy): Bacteria > Bacteroidota > Bacteroidia > Chitinophagales > Chitinophagaceae > Nemorincola. The sequence continues at coordinate 22,796 of JACSRV010000058.1, forward strand.
CTTGCAGCCGGAGCGACTACAAATCCATATAGATTTGAACGAATCAGCTTGCTATCATAGTACCCATAAACCTTTTCAAAACATCCACTCAGCAAAACTAATGAACCGATCAAAAAGACATCTCGCTCCCTCAAATCGGTGAAATTGCTACAGGCCACCTTTAGCACATCAGGCAATCGACTATACATGCTCTGCGGGAACACCGGAGTCGGATCATCAATGTTTTTTGAGTTACTATGGCTCTGATCCTCAACAGCACCGTTACATATTTCATTTTGTACAATTCGTACATTTTCTACAGCCTTTTCATTAATAGGGCTTGTAATAATCTCGCTTGTCATATTATATTATTTTTTAGTTACCACACTAATATAGTATATTATTTTAAACTGCAAAATTTATTTTATAGAAGGGAACGGTTGGCTCGTTATATATAGGTGCTGTCTCTTATACACAT
>JACSRV010000116.1 GCA_014879545.1 Chitinophagaceae bacterium
GTAAAATTCCTATTTAGTCAACGTCAGTTGATATACGTGAACACCAATATTAAGTTGAGCCGCATTGTCGCAATCTCCGTTTCCATAATTCAACACACGTGTGCCTGTGTATCCGTTTACGTTCACGACACCTGATTCTGCGAAATCACAACTGGTACCAAACTGAAGTGGTGTTGCGATGTTGAAGTTAAAAACATGACCACTTGGACGGGTAAGTGTAGCAGTACCGGAAACTGAGAAATAGTCGTCGGCCCTGTCATTAGTGAGTTTACCCCCTACAATCTTACGCATCAGATTACCGGTCCAAACAATGAACTTACTATTAACCGGATCAGAAGGATTCATGTTCATAGAATCATTAAGTTGCACCCGGTAAAACCAATCACCAACTACAGTTGTGTCAACTCTGGTCACCTTTACCCATCCTGTCAACTGGTTACCGTCCAGGTGATAATTGTTGTAAGTGATGGTGTGTACCTGATTGGTATCGAGGTAACGACCGTTGTATTTGATAATGATAGAACCGCGACGTTTTCTGCCATCAGCACACGTCACATCTGTAGCGCCGAAACGAACGATCAACACCCTTGGAGTGCTGAATGTATCCACACTGACGGTAACGCTCTTATCACCTGCCTTTCGGATATACTCAGCATTATAAAGTGTACCGGCCTGATCAGCAATAGATATTACGTCATTGTTCGCAAACTCAACCCTTGACGCATCGGACGCATAACCGGTGCGGTCATCCTCGTCTTTCAGATAGTTGTCGTCGGTGGTGGTTTTTTTACAAGATGCAATTGCAAGTAAAGAAGCCGCCATCAGCAAAGTGAATTTCCTCAACCCGGTGTTGCGATACATAGATAATTTTTTAGTGTTTTGGCACAAAGTAATTGTGAAGTTGTGTAATGAATTCGGATGCTAATATACGAATAGTGCCAAATGTTACACAAAAAACAGCATTTTATCTGCCGTCAGCTCACGAAACATTCAAAAGAAGCATATCGCATAGCGCCTGTCACCTACATCAAATTAACGCCGTTCTTTTCATTTTGGCTGTTATTTGTCGTAATTTTCGGCTTCAAATACCTCTTTATGCGGAAGTTGCTGTTATTCATTTCCTTTATTGGTCTTTCACCATTGCTGTCCGCACAGGACACTGACAGCCTGTTTGCTGTGAAAAAAGACGGGACCTGGGAAATAAAATACACAGCAAAGGCAAGAGAAACCGCCAGAATGCTTGCAAAAAGGTTTTACGTACCTGAAGGCCAACTGGAGTTCGCCAATGACGAAGCAACCATGAGTAAGCTCACTGAAGGTGCGACCGTTTACATACCGGTTATAAAGGATAATTTTTTTAATATTAAGCCAGCTCCGCTGAAGATGAAAAACATACAGGAGCTATACTATCAGGTTGGTACAAGAGATGATATTGGAATACTCAGCAGCTATTCGGGCGTTACAAAGGTGGAGATGAGAAACTGGAACGAACTCAAGGGTAACACGCTCAAACCGGGAACTGTACTGTTTATTGGCTGGGTTAAAATGATGGCTAAAGACACTACCGACCCCGCTACATTGGCCGCCTACCCCGCCCCGAAAAAGAAAGTAGTCATTGATACCTCGGGAAAGGTACCGGTACCGGGAGGCTTGGATACGGTGTATAACTCACAAACCAATAATGGCCTTAATGTTTTGACGGAGAAAGGTACAGCTGTTTTTTTTGAAAAGCCCGGTAAAAGCAACATCTTTTATGCCTTTCACAACGAGGCTGCGCGCGGAAGTGTGATAAAAGTTTTCAATCCAGGATCAGGAAAAACGATCTACGTTAAAGTACTGGGCCCGTTACCTGACACAAAACTATATGCCAATTCGATAATTGGTATCAGCAGTGGAGCAAAAGAAGCGCTGGGAGTAACTGACAATAGAACCTGGTGCGAGCTCTCATACGCAGCCAACTAAATATATCCACCTCCGACCTGACTACGAATTAATACTGCATGAAAGTACTGGTGATCCGTTTTTCGTCTATTGGTGATATTGTGCTCACAACACCGGTGCTCCGATGCCTGAGAGAACAGCGCCCGGACATACAGATTCACTATCTGACGAAAATCGCCTTCGCCCCGGTGCTTGGCAACAATCCGCACATCCATCACATCCACTACATGGCGGGTGAAGTGGATGAAATGATACCGGAACTTTCAAAGGAAAAATTCGATCTTATCCTGGACCTACATCACAATCTTCGGACGATGCGGGTAAAGAAAGCACTGAAAGTTCCAGCAAGATCTTTCCCAAAACTAAATATTCAGAAATGGCTGCTCACCAATCTGAAACTGAATATGATGCCAGATATCAGCATTGTAGACAGGTATCTGGAAACCGTAAGTTCTCTTGGTGTAAAGAACGATGGCAAAGGATTAGACCATTATCTACCGTCAGGAAAAGGGTTAGGAAACAGCGACATCCCGATGAGCCACTGGGGCGGATATGTGGGCTGCGTGATAGGCGGATCGATGAACACAAAGAAACTGCCGGTGGAACAATGGCGAAAATTCTGTTCTGAGGTGCCGTTCCCGGTAATGCTATTGGGAGGCCCCGAAGACAGGGATGCCGGTGATGCGATTGCATCACTGGATCCTATAAAGATATATAACTCGTGCGGCAAATTTGACCTTAATGAGTCGGCTGAACTGGTGAAAATATCAAGAGTGATCGTCTCGAACGACACCGGCCTGATGCATATTGCTGCTGCCTACGGAAAGCCGATCATATCACTTTGGGGCAATACGTCTCCCGAAATGGGTATGTTCCCTTATTACGGATACAACAACCTCAGATCACGTGTGGCACCGCAGTCAGTTATCATGGAAAGAAAGGAAGTGGGATGCCATCCGTGTAGCAAGATCGGGTACGACAAATGCCCTCGAAAACACTTCCGCTGCATGAACGAATTAGACATGCATCAGGTTTCTGAAAGTGTAATAAAGATGTGGACCACACCTGCATCGGGAAACAAATTAGCTGATCAAAACAAACCTCAGTAAGCAAGTGAAGATCCTTTTTCTGGCAAACAGGGTTCCCTACCCTCCCTATCGTGGCGATAAGCTCAAGATCTTCAACCTGGCAACACGGCTGAAGAACCGCCATGAATTGCACCTGATCACATTTGCTCAGAACGAGGAAGACCTTTCCTACAAAGCCGAACTGGAGAAAGTATTTACCGAAGTACATTTAGTGTACTTGCCAAGCTGGAGGTCGAAGGCGAATTGCCTCGCCGCCGCCTGGGACCCAAGGCCTCTTCAGGTGTTGTACTTCAACTCTCAAGAGATGAAAGACAGCCTTGCTGCTCTTCTCGAAAAGCACCACTACGATGCAGTGCACGTCCAGCACCTGCGGATGTCGCCCTACCTTGCTGAAAGAAAAGATATTCCGCGAATCCTCGATCTGCCTGATGCGTTCTCCTTATACTGGGAACGCCGCAAAAAAGTAAAACGGAATTTTCTGGTATCCATGTTTGAAGATCTGGAACAAAAAAGAGTATTCCGATACGAGCGTATTCTTGAGGAATACAATATGTCGCTTGCCTGTTCTGTGGAGGACATCAACTATCTGAAACAGCACCATCGCACAGCCAACCTTTGTTTATTGCCAAACGGTGTGGACCTGAAAACATTTGCACTGCGCGATCACGACTACAGTCACAACAAAACTCTGCTGTTTACCGGCAATATGGACTACGCGCCGAATGTAGACGCCGTAGTACACTTTGCAACCTATATATTGCCCGAGATCAGGAAAGTCCATCCTCATGTGAAATTCATCATCGGCGGGCAACGCCCTGTTCAAAAAGTACTGGATCTTGCCTGCGAACATATTACCGTAACAGGATTTATAAAAGACCTTGCAGCCACATACAACGAAGCATCTGTGGTTGTTGCCCCGTTGCGATTTGGTGCAGGCACCCAAAACAAGGTACTGGAGGCAATGGCAATGGGCGTACCCGTTGTATGTTCCAATATAGGTTTCGCCGGTCTTGGCATAACCAGTGGAGAAGGGGCAATAATGCAGACAGACCCAATGATGTTTGCGAACTCAGTTTCAGAACTGCTCGCGTCTACCACCGAAAGGGAGCGCGTTGGCAAAGCCGGAGCAAACATCATCCGCACCAGATTCGACTGGGACATTATTGCAACACAACTGGAGGCATACCTGATGCAGGTTGCCGGAAAGAATAAGAAAGAGAGCCAGTAAAACGACCTACTTGTTGAAGATCATCCTGTAATCGGTATGGATCTTGCCTTTTGATATGTCGTCCAGCTTTTTCTTCAGCAGGCGCTTTTTCAAAGGAGATATGTAATCTATGAACAACTTACCCTCTATGTGGTCATATTCGTGTTGGATGACACGTGCGGTAATGCCATGAAACTCACGCTCATGCTCAACGAAGTTTTCGTCAAGAAATGAAATACGGATGTTACTGTGGCGTTGAATATCTTCCCTCACTTTAGGAATACTCAGGCAACCCTCGTTATATGGCCACAACTTGCCCGATTCATCGATCATCTGAGCATTAATGAACACCTGCTTTATCGGTTCTTCTCCGGGATATTTGCGCTTGTCCTCATCATCAAAATCTTCAACTATCTGAACGGTATCAACGAGAAAAAGACGAATCGGCTTGTTGATCTGAGGAGCCGCCAACCCTACACCACTACTGTTATAAAGTGTCTCCCACATATCAGCAAGCAGCTTATCAAGTCCGGCATACTCCGGGGTAATGTCATCACATACTTTCCGCAAAACCGGACTTCCGTAAGCAACTACAGGTAATATCATCTAAATCAGAATATTAAATAGTGGGCAAAGTTAATGCAAATTCGGTCATAAAAGGATTGACATACCTACTACCTATCGCTTGATTGGCGTTAAAAACAACACTACAACAGCAGAAAGACCAATGATAATACCAACCACAGAAACTTGCTCAAGAGAAAAGCCTGCAGCCATTACAGTGACAATTAAAAAACCCAGAATGGCAGCAACCCAACCCGATGATGACAGCACAGATTGTGCATGTTTCTGTTCTTCTATGGGAAATTGATCGTAAAAAATCTTCTGCGAAACTCCCCTGCTGCAATAAGTCATAATACCGATGAGCACCGAGACGCCGAGATAATACCCGAACCCTTTTGTAGTTGCAAGCAAGAACAGTGCCCCTGTAACGCTCAACAAAGTGAGCATCAGCAACCACTTTCCGCTGATCTTTTGCGACAGCAGCCCGAAAAGATATGGCAAAGGGAAAACAATTAGCGCACCAAGTGCAAACAGGTTAGACACCTGGCTGACCTGAAACCCACCCGACCGCATCATCAATGACAGGTTAAACCTGCCGGTGAACGACAACATAATGCCCGCGTTCAGCGCGATGAGCAACAACCATACCCGTGCCGATAATCTGAAATTGCCCGGAACTGTTGCGAAACGCTGATATACTTTATCAAACTCACCCGACATAAGGACGAACCTCACCAATACAGACACAACCGCAAAAGCAGTAAACGACTGGACAGCACCTGCAAACTGCAGAACAGGCCCCATCATAAACCCACCCAACACCGCCCCTAGCAACGTAGTATTCGCCAACAAACCGAAATTTTTCCCGCTGTCCGCTTCTGTACTCACATAGCTCATCATAATGCTGAACACGTTTATCTGCACACCGCAAAGAAACCAGTACAATGACGTGCCAAGAAGAAACAGATAGTAATTGGAACTTACGCCCATGACCAATAGAAAAACAGCTGTCAAAAGGCCTACCACCATCGACAAACGGGATACTGACCTGAATCGGGACATGATTGCCGGTGTAAGCCACGAACCAATGGCTATAGCCAGATAAGTCACTGCCATAAACACACTGTTCATGCGCGCATCCGCCCCTTTTTCAGCTATCAGCAATGGAAGAATGGGGTATATACCCTGCAAAATGATGCGGTCGATAGTAGCAACCAATAATAATCTCAGAACCGGGCCGCTCATCATCTTTGGCGTTACAACCTTTTATTGCAGAAATGCATCTTTGAGAAATGTGACAGCCTTATCAGCAGAGTATTTCCTGCTTTTCAAATGTATTGTGCGGTAACCACACTCGTTGCAGGTGCAGTCTTTCACCCCACAAATGATGTATTGATCAATTCCGTCGGCACGCATGGTCCAGATGATGTAGCGGTCCTTTTCGTTCTCCTCAATGATGCGGGTGGGCTGTTCCAACATGCCATTATATTTTGATTCAACTTCATAGTACTTCTTTACAAAGTCGTAACCGGCAGTTACATCTTTACCGAAAGAGTAACTCTTGCATGCGCCAACTGACACGATCAATGTTGCCGTATCCTTGTGATAGAAATATTGTTGCTTCGTAGTTTTGTTATACTTACCGGCAGCCCACTTGTCCGGAATAGACACTATCCCCCAGGGAGTAGTGGAGTATATCGTGCGCCCGACACTTTCATTGAAATGAATATCAGACGGTGACTGCGGCACCAATTTCGAATGACAACCTGTGATCAGCGGGAATAATATCGCAACCAGCGCTATGGCTTTACCAACTAAATTCATCTTTATATCGTTTTATCCGGCGACCAGCACTGTTCCCGACTCCGGGTTATGACCTTTTGCCATGGTTTTCTCAAAAACCAGGATACGCTTAGGATTCCCTACTATCCACAACACGTCGCCCGACTGCAATGTTACTGAAGATTCAGGATTCAACAGACGTTCTCCACTTCGTTCTATGCCTACGATCAGTCCTTTGGTCAGTTCTCTGATCTCAGACTCCTTGATCGTTTTACCAACTACCTCAGCACCCAAACCTATCTCAACTCGCTGTAGGGTCAACTCATCCTCAGGCATAATTTTCTTTACGCGGGTCGGACTGTTCTCATCAAGATAGTGCTTGAACGCAGTAACCTGTTCGTCGGTGCCAATAACAAACAAAGTGTCATCGGGATAGACACGCTCATTACGGGCGGGTGCCTGTATCGTAAAATCCCCCCTTTTTATCATGGCTATGTTGACTCCATAATCTTCCCTCAAATGCAACTCCATCAGCATCAGTCCAGCACCCTTAAAATCGGGTGAAACTGTAAAATTGGTAATATGCGCATCCCATGGAGTGAGATGTGCTCCACTGTCCCGTTGGTCCTGCTTTTCCTTTTCATTGAGATTCGACATAAACCGCCCCTCAACCCATATGCTGACCATTTGAAGACGTTTATAATTGAAAACCAGCAAGGCAATTGTAACTGCTAACAAGCAAAGCGCAACAATGTAGGAAACGATATAGTGAACAAGGAAACCCATAAGGACCAACGTTATCACAAATCGAAAAAGTTGCAACACGATCATAGGCCCTCGGTAATACTTGTTGCTCCACAATCTCGTGGCTGTGCCCGGCATCATTCGTCTTAAAGACAATGACCATAAGAAGGGAGACATCACCAGCAGCGCGCCACCGCCTACCAGCGCCCTCATCAACGGAGTGTCCGATTTGTACACAACCGCGGGAAGCACCAGCTTTGAAGTGATAAGTACCCCTCCTATCACGACAACAGAATAAACAAACACCTGTACGACATAATTGGTTATATACCTTGTCCAGTCGCTAGTGGGCTTTACGGCCTGTCCTTCTGAACTATATTTGTCGATAGCTGCTTTCCAGACTGCGGGCAAACGACTATCGAGAAATCTCCAGACACTTCCTGATGCCTTGATCATGTAGGGCGTAGTGAACGTAGTCACGGCGGACACCAATACTGCAATTGGATAAAGTTGCGGACTGGTTAGTCCCATCGCCAGCCCCATAGTTGCAATTATGAATGAGAATTCACCTATCTGGGAAAGACTCATAGCTGTTTGCACAGATGTTTTCAGCGGCTGCCGCGAAAGCAGCGCCCCCAACATAGTGCTCAATGGCTGCCCGACCAGCACCAGCAAACTAATACCGATGATTTGCGTCCAGTATTGGGGCACAACTGACAGATCGATCATCATGCCCACTGAAACGAAAAAAACAGCACCAAACATCTCCTTAATCGAGGTTGTGTGGTGCTCAATTTTACTTCCGAACGGTGTTTCAGCTAATATGGATCCCATGATAAACGCACCAAGTGCAGGTGAAAACCCTGCCTGAGTTGCAAGAACCACCATCAAAAAACAGAGCGCCAACGCGCTGATCAGCAACATCTCATTATTCATGAATTTGCCCGCCTTTCTGAAAATAGTGGGAAGAAAGAAAATACCCGACACAAACCACAAGACGAGGAAGAAAACTAATTTCCCCACCGGCTTCAACAATTCGGCACCCGACAACATGGTACTGGCCCCTATGGTGGGCAATAACACCAGCATCAGGATAGCAGCAAGGTCCTGTACCACCAAAACACCAAATACTACGTTGGCAAACTTCTTTTCTTTTACTCCCAACTCTTCAAACGCTCTGATGATAATGGTGGTGGACGAAATAGAGATCATTGCCCCAAGGAAGATGCTGTCAGTGGTGGACCACCCCAACGCCCTGCCGGCCCCTATCCCCAGAAACATCATTACCAACAACTCTGTGACCGCTATGACAGACGCAGTGCCACCTACCCGCATTAACTTCTTGAAGCTAAATTCAAGACCAAGGCAAAACAACAGGACAATGACACCTATCTGAGCCCAGACCTCTATACTCTCTGCATCAGCTACACTGGGAAAAAGAGGAAACTTTGGCCCCACCAGAACACCGGCAAGAATATACCCGAGTACCATTGGCTGTTTCAACCATTTGAATACAAGGGTCACCACCGCTGCTGCTCCCATCACCAACGCCAAGTCTGAAACTAAAGGAGGCAGGTTACTCATTTAAAAATAATTTCAGGTGAAAAAAAATGATCCCAATGTGGTTAAAGATAGCCAACGACACCTGATTTCGACTTTGGTTACAAAATTTTTAACAAGGCCACACCGAGATCATCTTCAAAAAGCAGGTCTATGTGAGTCAAAATCGCGATATTTATACAGTCATATTTTTCAATCTGCCTATGTTGTTCAGAGCGGTGTACCTTCTTACTCTCCTGTTTACCCTTTTAGTAACCATTGATGCAAGCGGACAGGGATCCGCAGCAGGAAAAACCGTCAGGCTCAAGGATCGTAATATAACTCTGGAAGATAATGTTGACCGCTTCCTTGAGCAACATGGACCCGGGAAAGGAACAACAAAACAGGTGATTATCCGATTTAGTTCACTTCCGTCAGATACCGAAAGGAAGCAATTATATGAGAACGGCATCACGTTGCTCGATTACATTTCAGAAAATACGTTTCTCGCATTAACAGGTGCGCAAGCGAAAACACCCGGAAAGCTATCGGATAAGATGATTGGTATCCAATCAGTAAAAGCCGAGTGGAAAGCTGACAACTATATGTGGCAGAAAGCTTCAGGCAGCAAATCTTCCATTAAATGCGTAGTCTCCTTCCTGCCGGGTACGCTCCGGTCAGATGTTGAAAACATCATCACGAAATTAGGAGGACAACTAACCCCGGGAAATTTCGAAGGCCAAAATTACTACAACATAACGCTCCCGGCGGCAGCGCTGCAACAACTGGCAGCGCATGAAGTTGTGTACTTCATTGGGCCAGCCACAGAAGACCGTCCGCTCGACGCGCAATCAATACCAGCCGTAAAAGGTAATATCGCCGGCGCAAGCCCGTTGGTGGGTGGATTCGGACTTTCCGGCGAAGGGGTGACCATTGGGGTTGGCGACAACACATCGGGCATTTTCCACACCGACGTTGCAGACCGTATCCTTAATTATAACCCCGCTCCGGTCACCAATCATGGCATCCATATCAATTGCATAGCCGGTGGCGCAGCCATCCTCGACCCCTTGGCGGTGAGTATGACCCCGAAGGTTTCTCTTATCAATTTTTTCTTCAGCAGTGTACTCTCGGCTACCGGCTCCATGTACAAAGACCACAACATGACCATCACGAACAATTCCTATACTGTTGTAGAGGGCGACTGTGGTTACTTTGGCGTGTATGACCTGTATTCAAGGTTTCTGGACACGATGGCGCTTCAGTATCCGGAGGTACAGCACGTTTTTGCCGCAGGAAACGATGGTAATATGTCGTGTCCGCCATACGCACCGGGATATGGTACAGTTGGCGGGGGATATCAACCGTCCAAAAACACGCTCGTTGTCGGCAGCACCACTCACAATTTCCGTCAGGCCGACAATCAGTCGCGAGGTCCGGTGCGCGATGGAAGGATAAGACCCGATATTGTTGCAGTAGGTGCAAGTGTTTACTCAGGACTCAGGAACAATACTTATGGGTGGGCAGGCGGCACCAGCATGGCGGCGCCACAAGTAGCGAGCGGTCTAGCGGTACTTACTGAAAGATACAAGCAGATAAAAAGCGGAGTTCAGCCACGCGCCGATCTATTAAAAACTATTCTTCTGGCCGGCGCAATGGATCTGGGTACCTCCGGCCCCGACTTTAGCTATGGCTTCGGCATGATGGACGTTGGCAGATCTCTTTCAATCCTGAACGAGAATAATTACTTCACCGGAGATGTTGGCCAAAACGACTCTGTGATATTTTCATTTGTCGTAGCTCCGGGCAGCAAGCAACTGCGTGTATTACTTTATTGGAATGATGTGCCTGCCAGTCCCTATTCCGCACGTCAGTTGATAAACGATCTCGATCTAACAGTTACCATACCCGATGGTACAGTGCACTTGCCACTTGTGCCCGATGAGAATTTTTTAAACATCCTGAACCCCGCTACGGAGCGCAGAGACCATCTGAACAATGTGGAGCAGGTTACCATTCCTACTCCCGCTCCCGGAACCTATACGATAACTATACGCGGCTACAATGTGCCCATAGGCCCGCAGCACTTTGCAGTGGCATACGACCTGGCACCTGACGGAATACAGCTTACTTATCCAAGGGGTGGTGAATCTATATCGAACAAAGATTCGCTCAGGGTAATATGGAACACACCACCCTCCGCTGCTACCTGCTCTATTGACTTTAGCACGGATGGCGGAACAACTTGGTCAACCATCAACCCAAGCGTGGCCGCAAATCTTCATTTTTGCGCGTTTATACCTGCAACCGTCAACTCTGCCAACTGCAAAGTGCGAATCACTAACCTATCCACAGGAGTAGTTGTCACATCCGGCAATTTTGTGGTTTCTACGCCCCCTATTGTGGCGCTCAACTCATCACAGTGCCCCGGCTATGTAAACATTCATTGGTCACCGGTACCCGGAGCCACCGGATATGAAATGCTCAGAAAAGTCGGTCCTCAAATGTCTGTGGTAGACACCGTAAGTGACACTGCTTATTCATTCAGTGCAATGCCCGTTAATGATTACTCCTTCGTAGCAGTACAACCACTTATAAACGGAAAACGCGGCTATCGCAGCCTCGCAATAACGACTATTGCCAATACGGGCGATTGCAGCCTGCCGGTCTCTAATGGAGATCTGATGATGGTGGACATACCCAACCCAAAGGGAGGAAGAATCTACACATCATCGGCACCCGGCAATAGCGCCACTGTCGTGGCCGGCATCAGAAGCCTCTACAATACGCCGTGCAGTACCTACATTATCTCATACCGCATTAACTCTTTGCCATGGCAGAACATTGCCGATCCCGGCATAGTGATCCCGGCAAACAACACCGCAGAAGTAATTATTCCCGGCATTTCATTCGCCGATACCGGAACATATAAAATAACGATAGCTATCTCAAACTCCTCTCTACCCGACCCCGAACACAAAAATGACACATTCACAACAACTATAAAATGCTTACCAAACAACCCTATAGATCTGTCAGTTCCATTTACCGATGATTTCGAGGAGATGGCCGTCATCTCTACAAACAAAGACTCCATCGGCATCAGTCCCAACGCCCACTGGGACTACTTTAACGATGACGACTCGGGCAGGGTTCGTTCTCATGCTGCTGCAGATTTCATCATATCCGGAAACAGATCGATCAGTCTCGACCAGATAAAACCAATGAAGCACGGCAGTAACAACAAACTCGTAGGCACTTTCAACCTATCCGGTTACGATACAGCAACTGCGGAGATACGTGCTGACTTCCAATACATCCTTCACGGCACACCCGCAAACCCGACGGGCAACGTAGTAACTGCCCGAGGAAATGACCTGCAACCTTTCAAACAACTGTACACCTACGACCTTACTGCCTACCCCGGATACGTGCGTACCGTACGGTCGCTTTCTTTAACAGATGTCCTTAGATCTTCTGCGTCCAACTTTTCGACCAGTACACAGATCGCTTTCGGACAAAACGACACTACACTGATCGCCGACAGAAACTACGGAACGGGCATAACCATCGACAACTTCAAGTTATATACAGTTTCAAACGATGCGATCTTAGCATCCATTATGTCCCCGCTACCCGGAAACTGCGGTCTACCTGACCAGACACCGCTGCAGATCCTTGTTAAAAACGGAGTAAATTATCCACTGACCAATATAACAGTTTATTACAGGCTGGACGGTGGACCAGTGTCGTCTGGCACAATAACATCTATTCGTGCTAAAGACTCAACCTTTTTCACATTCCCCGATCTTTTGAATATCGGCAAATCGTCAGACCATAAATTGGATGTTTGGCTGACTGCATCCGGCGACACTTATCACGAGAATGACTCCATTTTAAATTTCAATTTCCGAAATAGCCCTGTAATAACGAATTACCCTTATATAGAGAACTTCGAAAATAGTGACGGCGGCTTTTTCACCGGAGGGCAACTCTCATCATGGCAATACGGCACACCCGCAGCCGCGTCAATAAAAAAGGCGGCCAGCGGAATAAAGGCTTGGAAAACGAACCTAACAGGCAGACATAATAATCTTGAAAAGTCTTACCTCTACTCCCCTTGCTACGATATCTCAGCACTGTCAAATCCTATGCTCAGCTTCAGCATGGCACAAGACCTTGAGAACTGCGGCAACATATTATGCGACGGCGCCTACATGGAGTACTCGTTTGACGGTGTTCAGTGGACAAAGCTCGGCGATGCCGGCTCTGGCTTCAATTGGTATGATTCAACTTTCTTTATCTGGAATACCATCGGTTTCACAAGATGGCACGTTGCTACCACTGCTCTTCCTATGCCCCCTGTAGGTAGCACCCTCCATCTGCGATTTGTTTTGTTCGCTGACCCTGCCGTAACTTTTGAAGGTTTGGCTGTGGACGACGTTCATATTTATGACGGTGGCGCGCCCATCCAGCCCACAAAAGATGTTAGCACGGGTTCAGAAGTGAGTTCATCAGAACTGAAAGATGTGATGGCCGGAGATAATTTGCTAATGACAATAAAAACAAACAACTACACAGGAGTGATAGCTGCGAGTCTTTATAAACAGGACACATTATTTAACCCCGGACGCACACAATATACACTACCCCGCAGCTACAAAATTGAAGGTGATACAAAGGAAGAAAGTCCTGCAAAATTGAGACTATTCCTGCTTGACAGCGATGTAGCCAAAGTTGCCGAAGATACGGTGTGCAGCACATGTACTCCTGTTACAGACGCCTACAGTTTGGGTGTAACTTGCTACAGCAACTCAGACAAACGAGCGATAAATGGTTCCTTATTGGACGACACCGGCGGAAAAAAATTGTTCATACCGGCATCATCTATACAATGGATACCGTACCTCAATGGCTACCGGGCAGAATTCGCAGCGCCAACATTCTCGGAATACTGGTTCAATAATGGCGGGCCGGGAGGAAATGTGCCCGCCACAGCCGATTACCTCAGCCTGACAGCCTTTGCAGTTAACGAAGGTGCATCTGTACTTTGGCGTTCGTTGATCAACGAATATGCGGATCACTATTATTTAGAGCGGTCCGACTCCGGCACCTCATTCGCAACAGTGTTCGACGTAGCGGCCTCAGGTGGGTCGGTTGCAAATTACAACTACGTAGACACCACTTCTTTTGCAATATTACCAATACGCTACTACCGCATCCGCACCACAATGAAAAACGGAACGATGCCGTTCTACTCGCCGGTCAGAAGGATTACCCAAGGCGACGCTGCGGAAACCCTGCTCCATCTTGACGCGGCAATGTTATCTGCGGGGTCAGCTCTTATTACATGGACCTCGGGGCTGGATGGTATCACAAAAGAGTATTCCCTGAAACGCGCCATCGACAATGGACCATTCAAAACCATTTATCAGCAGTCTGCCAACGGATCTAATGATTTCCGTTATTCATTTAACGACCATATCAGCGGTATCACATCCGGCACACAGGTGCACTATCAGGTCACCTCTGAACTATTTACTGAGCATGTGTTACTATCGCAGACCCGCACAGTCGCATGGATCAACGGCAGTGCAGTCACCGGCATCTTCCCTAACCCAACCAACAACGGATCCTTCTCAGTTGTTTGGAATGCAGATATCAATGAAAAAATGGACCTGGAAGTGACTGACATAACCGGCAGGTCCATCTACAGATCAACTACACCCTCAATCGGTTGGCATAACGTCACGAAAATAAACACATCAATTTCTACTTCCGGGATATATATAATTCGGATGAGCATAGCCGGAGAAAGACATACTGCCCGTTTGGTAATTGATTGATGACCTTTGATTTGTATTTACCTTTGTACTGCAGCAATTCGTTATGACATTCTACAAATACCACGGCACGGGCAACGATTTTATACTTTTCGACAACAGAGAAAAAAAGTACTCCTTTACCCGCGAGCAGATCGCTCATATGTGCCACCGCCGCTTTGGTATAGGGGCCGACGGGCTGATGCTGTTGGAAACTGAATTCGATTATGATTTCAGAATGGTGTACTACAACGCTGATGGCGGAGAAAGCACCATGTGTGGCAATGGAGGGCGTTGCATGGTTGCATTTGCTAAAAGGCTCGGAATTATTGAAAACAATGCCAAGTTCATAGCGATCGATGGTCCTCATTTTGCCACTGTCTCGCCGGAAGGCGTAGTCAGCCTTCAAATGCAGGACGTCACCGGCATGGAGATCCACAACGGTTACACACTGCTCAATACCGGATCGCCCCATTACGTAAAGTGGGTAAAAAGCACCGATGACATTGATGTATTCACCGATGGCAGAACCATACGCCAGTTACCTGAGTTTTCACCGGGGGGCATTAATGTGAACTTCACCCAGGTCATGGGTGACAGCCTGTCGGTACGCACTTACGAGCGTGGAGTAGAGGACGAGACCATGAGTTGTGGCACAGGGGTAACTGCAGCCGCAATAGCAGCAACCTGTAGCCTTACAGGCAATTTCAACACGTCAGTACAAACACCCGGAGGTGAGTTATCAGTTTCTTTTACCAAAGATTCCGCACACACTGCCAAAAACGTTATCCTCACCGGACCGGCAGCTTTCGTTTTCGAAGGAACTATATATGGAATTTGATTACTTCATCGTTGGTCAGGGTCTTTGCGGCACGTTACTGGCCCGGCAACTAATAAACGCCGGTAAGCGGATCCTGGTAATTGATGATGGCAATCCTGATGCGTCCAGCCGCGTCGCCGGAGGGCTGGTCAACCCAGTGACGGGTAAAAGAATGGTGCGTTCATGGATGATAGATCAATTACTCCCGGCAGCGATCGAAGAATATACCGCAATAGGTAACGAGATCGGAGAGCAAGTAGTCACTGTCACAGATATTATCGACTGCTATACCTCTTCTGACGATAAATTGCTTTTTTACGAACGAGCATCTGCGGACAATGAATTCCTTTCGGCATACGACCTATCTGGAACGTTCAGCAATTACTTTCACCTACCGTTTGGAACAGGGCAGATAAATCCTGCTCTACACGTAAAGATTGACACCATACTAAACTATTGGCGCGACCGGCTACATGCTTCCGGATTGCTCGCCAACACTTCGTTCAACCTTCAGGAATGTCACGTCGCACCCGAGTCGGTTACCTGGAACGGTGCCAAGGCGTCAGGTATCATCTTCTGCGATGGTCAGGCGGGCAACTCCAATCCTTACTTTCAAATGCTGCCTTGGTCCAAAGACAAAGGCGAGGTTTTGATCGCTTCCATTCCCACCCTTCCCGGCAACCATATTTACAGGCATGGACACATCAGCCTTGTGCCTTGGAACGATGGACTTTTCTGGGTAGGCGCATCTCACGACTGGAAATATGAAACAACCGCTCCAACCGATCGATTCCGCACTAACACGATTTCAGTTCTGGAAAAATGGCTGAAAGTGCCATTTGAGATCATTGACCACCGTTCGTCAGTAAGACCCGCCAATTTCGACCGAAAACCATTTGTTGGTTTTCATCCGCAAGCCCACAATGTCGGCATCTTCAATGGCATGGGTGGCAAAGGGTTCTCAATGGCCCCATATTTTGCGAGGCAATTTTCCGCGCACATTACTACTGGCGAACCAATTCTGGCCGATGTGAGCATTGAACGGTATAAAAAGATCCTCAGCCGCTAGATCACTTTGAATGCACGGTCACATAATTTTCTATCGGCAGACGTTTAGCGATAGAACGAGCAAGAGTCATTTCGTCGGCATACTCCAGTTCACCGCCAAACGCTATACCACGGGCTATAGTCGTTATGTTCACTTCAGATCCTGCCAGCTGCTTGGCTATATAATATACAGTGGTGTCGCCCTCTATCGTTGGGCTGAGTGCCATGATCAATTCAGTCACGCCCTCCTCTCTTACGCGTTGCTGCAGCGTGGTGATGTTGAGCTGCTCAGGACCAATTCCGTCAAGTGGAGAAAGTATCCCGCCCAACACATGATACAAACCGCTATATTGTTGTGTGCTCTCTATCGCAATTACATCACGGATATTCTCTACTACGCACACCTGACTCCTGTTACGCCCCGGATTGGCACATATATCGCACTTGTCTCCATCCGAAACATTGTGGCAGACGGAGCAGAACTGAATGCCATGCCGCATTTTCGAGATAGCAGTGGTAAACCCATCCACCTCGTTCTTTTCCATCTTTAATAAATGTAAAACCATGCGCAAAGCAGTCTTCTTCCCGATGCCGGGCAACCGCGAAAATTCCTGCACTGCATCCTCGATAAATTTAGAAGAGAAAATCATAGCACTTGCTGAACGATCTGTAAAAATACCCGTTTTACAACAATTACTTCTTTTAGGTTATCAACACAAAGTGGATGGCAGTTTCAAAATTCTTTTTGGCTCAGTTTTATGATTCGCATTGGCTATTCAGGTCGAATAAATTACTAACTTGCACGCAGTGAAGCAGGTACTCGCCTACATCTTTCTGATCATATTTTCTTTCCAATGCCTTCCTGTGAAGGCCATCGGGAAGGTTCTTGCAAAGAACCAGCTTAATGAAGAAGTGAAACAAGACTGTAATAGTGAAGATCTTGTTGACGATGATGACATTCTCCCAGACCTTTTCTGCGCTTCGAGTAATCAAGACATCCTGTCTGTTGTGAAAGATGGAGAGGATTTTCGTAACTATCATTCTCTTGAATGCCACCTCCCAAATTGGCATATAAAGGATATTCATTGCCCGCCTCCAAACTACTGATCAGTTTTTTAGACACCGTTCCTTGGAAACATGAACGGTGAATTTTAGTTTCCCGACAACTGATTTTTTCACACTCCGTGCGTTCCCGACGCGCTACAGAGTTTCAATACACATGACACATAAATCGTATTCTTTCAACCTGTTCAGGAAAGACTTCTTGGCTGGGCTCATAGTATTTCTTATAGCGTTGCCATTATGCCTCGGAATTGCGCAGGCATCGCACGCACCTTTATTCTCTGGCATTGTAGCCGGTATCGTAGGCGGCATTGTGGTGGGCACATTTAGTGGCTCACATCTTTCTGTCACAGGTCCCGCAGCAGGATTAACAGCCATCGTACTGGTGGTAATCACAGGCCTTGGCGACTTCAACACTTTCCTTTGCGCGGTAGTAATAGCCGGTGGCATCCAACTTGCACTGGGCTTTGCAAAAGCCGGTGGTATTGCAAATTATATCCCATCCAGTGTCATAGAAGGCATGTTGGCAGGTATCGGCATGACCATCATCATTAAACAGATACCCGATGCAGTTGGATTTGTGAACAATGCCGCGCCATTTATAGATGATGCAGACGACGGTTTCGTTGCCAACACTATCGACCTGGCTATGCATCATATACAGGAAGGCGCGTTGGTGATTTCGCTCATTGGTCTGGTTGTACTTATTGCATGGACCACCAAGCCTTTCAAAAAGGTACAGCTGATACCCGCAGGCCTGGTTGTAGTTGTGCTAGGCACGCTCATCAACCTCCTATTTGTCAACAAATTTCCGGTGTTAGGCCTCGACCCTATGCATCTGGTAAAGTTGCCGGTTGCCGGTTCCGCACCTGAGTTCTTTGGCCAGTTCAGTTTCCCCAACCTCAGAGGGTTCAGCAACCCGGTGGTGTGGCAAACAGGAATAGTGATAGCTATAGTCGCATCCATTGAAACGCTGCTTTGTATCGAAGCAACCGACAAACTCGATCCTATGAAACGCTACACATCAACAAACAGAGAGTTAAAAGCTCAGGGCATTGGAAATATGTTAAGCGGACTACTCGGCGGGCTTCCCGTTACGTCAGTAATAGTCAGGTCGTCTGCCAACGTGAATGCCGGCGCTCAATCTAAGGCGTCTGCAATAATACACGGCGTTCTGTTATTGGTGTGTGCGGCGGCAATTCCATCGTTGCTTAATATGATACCGAAAGCATCTTTGGCGGCAATTCTCCTTTACACCGGCTACAAACTCTGTAAACCGTCGTCATTCGTCCACATGTGGAAAAGCGGCATCACTCAGTTTATTCCGTTTGCCACTACAGCACTGTGTGTAGTAGGGCTCGACCTGCTGAAGGGAGTTGGGATCGGATTGCTTATAAGTATTATTTATATCCTGAGGCAAAATGCCCGCATCTCTTTTTCACTGCACACTGAAGCAGCTAAAGACGGTGAAACAACCAAAATGGTCCTTGCTGAAGAAGTCTCCTTTTTGAACAAATCAAGCATCAAAAAGACGCTGCATCATCTCCCTGAGAACACAAGACTCATTGTTGACGCCGGCAAATCGCAATACATCGATTTTGATGTACTTGAAGTTATACGTGAGTTTGCAGAAAACAGCGCATACGAAAAAGATATCTCCGTAAGTCTCGTTGGGTTCAAAGACGCATATGCAGTGCCCCTGAAACACTGATGCAATTTTTTATCAACTCAAACAAACAAAACAAAACAAAATGGAAATTTCATATAAAAAGCTTCTGGAAAACAATAAGACTTGGGTAAACGATATGACCCGGGACGACCCTGATTATTTTAAAAAAATGTCGAAAGGACAATCACCTGAATACCTCTGGATCGGCTGCTCCGATAGTCGCGTACCTGCCAATGAAGTTACCGGCACGAAGCCGGGAGAACTTTTTGTTCACCGCAACATTGCCAATATGGTTGTACATAACGACCTTAACTTGCTCAGTGTTTTGGCGTACGCGGTCGAGGTATTGAAAGTGAAGCACATTATTGTGTGTGGACATTATGGTTGTGGCGGCGTTGAGGCAGCAATGAGTAACCGTCAATATGGACTGATAGACCATTGGCTGCGTAATATCAAAGAAGTCTACAGGATCCATCAGGACGAACTGGAAGAAATTGATGACTATACGCAACGCCTGCGCAGATTTGTGGAACTGAATGTTGTTGAGCAGGTTCGAGATCTGAGCAAAACACCTACCATTCAAAACGCATGGAGAAAGGGACAACAACTATACATCCACGGCTGGGTGTACGATATCCACAATGGGTTCATCAACGATCTTGAAGTATCCTATACAAACGCCAATGACCTGCCCGAGGTATTCAAACTCGAGGCAAGCCATTAAAAGACCAAGGGGGAGCGTTTGCTCCCCCTTGGTCTTATTTTAAACTTAAACACCTTCTCCAAATTCCAGAGTAGCACTGGGCAACTTCACATCAAAATCCTTCAGTGTTTTTGAAGGATCTCCCTGCATATGCAGCTTGTCTTGTGCCACCAATTCCCGCAAACGCCAGCCAAGGTATAGATCACCCGTCGGAATATTGAATTTAGTCAGTGCCTGATTGACGATCTTGGATGCCTTCTGAAATTGTTGAGAACAGAAACTGATCAGATGTGCGTCGTACAGATCGTCACCCTTCTGCCCTATCCGCTTCCCGCTTTCCAGTGTTCGCACGCCGGCATTGCCTTCGCTCAGTTTCCTCCATTCTTCTTCATCTGTCTCCACCTCTGCATAACTTACCGCACGGGCTAGGCGCCGAGCCTTCACTAATTCTTTAGGTTCCAGCTCACTGATATTTTTCGGATAAAACACTTTCCCGTTTGTATCCAAAAAAGGCAACCCTGCGATATTCACTACAGAGAACCGTCCCGGATACTTCCCGAGATACTTTGTCAGCCACAGCCAGGTACAGATATCTGCCGGCCAGGGCGCCACCCACAACCACGCTTTTATTTCTTCGTTACCGGCCATAGCTGCACTTACCTGCAGTATCCGCTCTGTATCATCCACCTGAACGGGGCTCTTGTCATTAGGTGCAACTAGCTGCCAAAAGGCGCTTCTGAGTTCAGAGAATTTCTGGCCTTCTTCTGTCTTCTTTAACGGACCAACATTCAACAGATCGCGAATCACCACAATTTCTCCCGCCATTTCCGGCATTGCTGCTATTGCCTCTGCTAAGGGTATGGCAGCCATGTCCCCGACAACAATATGATATATCATTTTATAAATTCTGTATGGACAAAAATAGTCAAATAGCCCCGCTACCGTGCCCACCACCTGCTATTCGATTTGCACATGTGTTAATAAGTCGGACGCCTGAACCTCTGGTCTCTGCTTTCAGTACTTAAAGCAGCGGATTGCACGTTTTTTCAGTAATTTCACGCCCCGCAATGAACGCTGAGTACAAAAAGATAGTGCAGTCTGTTCGCATGAAACAGTTCGCCCCGGTTTATTTAATAGACGGGGAAGAAACCTACTATCTGGACAAACTCACTGAACTTTTCGAAACGGCCATACTTACCGAAGCCGAACGTGACTTTAACCTGACCATTCTTTATGGCAAAGACGCTCAATGGAATGACGTTTTAGGAGCCTGCCGTCGCTTCCCTATGTTTGCCGAAAAACAGGTCGTGATACTTAAGGACGCCGGCAGCCTTCGGGGCAGTGATGAGGAAAAAGGATTGAACTCATTATTGAGTTATGTCGAAAAACCATCACCTGCAACAATCTTCCTTATCGAACACCCTTTTAAAAAGGCTGATACAAAGACGAAGTTTGTAAAACGCGTGAAGGAAAAAGGTGTTCATTTCACTTCTGAAAAGATAAAAGATGACAATCTTCCGTCTTGGATCGAGGAATTTGGGCGCGAGTCTGGTTTCATTATTGAAAGACCCGAATCGGAGATACTGGCCTCGTACCTCGGTGCGGATCTGCAGAAGATCTCCAATGAAATTGAGAAGATACGCATCAACGTACCCAACGAGCCGAAACTCACTAGAGATCTCATTCAGAAGTACATAGGTATAAGCAAGGAGTATAACATATTTGACTTCCCCAACGCACTTACAGCACACAATCCGGAGAAGTTGTACAATATGTTGAATTACTTCCTTGCAAACCCAAAGGCCGCACCCATGCCACTATTGGTAGGTACACTCTTCACGCACTTCAACCGAATGTACATGGCTCATTTTGTGCAGGGTCGTAGCGACAAAGAAGTAGCGGCTGCTCTCGGAATGTCTCCGTGGTTTGTAAAAGACGTACTTGCCGCAATTCCCCATTGGCCTCTGCCTCGGGTCGAACGCGCGCTCATGCTGCTGGGCATCTATAGCGGCAAGGCAGTCGGCATCAATAATACAGCCAACGACCGGGAACTCCTTAAAGAGATGGTGGGCCGCATTCTAGAGTAAAATGCCACCCCAGGCACGTCACCTTCTTTTACAGCAACCCGCATTACACGTCAGTGCCCGCTGGGAACTCCGAAATCGGTTTTATAGTAATTTTTTTGTAGCTTTATAGACGAACCAATTTATTATCGAAAACTGAACGTATGGATACCCCACTCCATTTTATTATTGTTGACGATGACAAAGTCCATAATCAGATATGCACATTCGCCATCAGACAGCACAATGCGTCGTCAAAGGTTACCAGTTTCAGCGAGCCGGTAAATGCACTGGAATATATCAGAACAACATTTACCGGAAACGAAGACCATCCAACGATATTGCTTCTGGATCTCAACATGCCGATTATGGATGGTTGGCAGTTTTTGGACGAACTAAAGACCTGCGACTGCAATGTTCGGGCGAAGCTAGATGTGTATATTCTTACTTCTTCTATCGATGAAAGAGACAGACAACGCGCCCGACTTGACCCGACGATAAACGGTTTTCTCGAAAAACCATTGTCCCCCTACCAACTAAGTACAATGAACCTGGTGCAACATATTAAACACGCAAACAATGACGCGCTGGCTCGTGGCGACAGGAGATATTCATACGAAATTGACGACGAACACCGCGCCTTGCTCGAGCAGATTGCTCAGCACTTTGTGCTGAATGAAGTATGTAACGTTCGTAATGTTCTCAGAGATATACGCAGCAAAATGAAAGGCATGTCGCAAAATCTACAGGTAAACGTACTTGCCGAACAGATAAGCGCCTTCCTCATAGCAAACTGGTTCGCCTACAACCTTAGCGGCGACCCATTGATCAATGCCAGGGGAATGGACCTTAAGGCTGCCGGCACACTCAACAATTTCATAAGGCAGGAACGAAACATGTAATCGCAAACTGGGCTATCGCTTTCCGGGCAGATTCGATGCGGCAAATGAGATTACAACTCAGTGCTTTTTCCTTTCAGCCTTTAGTAGTTTGTCTATGCCGGGCGAACTCGTAACAAAACGGAACGTACCGAAGTAACCGGTTGAGTCGAATGCGAAACTCAGTGTCTTACTGCCGGCAAGCGAGAATTTTGTTTTGAAAACGGCCAAACCCGGATTCGGGTCTTCTTTGTCTATCCCCAGAAACCCGAATGATTGGATCTTTCCGTATTCCTGGTGAAGTTCAATGAGC
>JACSRV010000136.1 GCA_014879545.1 Chitinophagaceae bacterium
ACGTACACTACGTTATCTGCTTTTGATTCTATTTACAGGACTATCCGGATTTGTGTTTGCCCAGGGCGAAATCGCCGGTAAAGTGTTGGACGAGAAGAAAGAACCCCTTCTGAGTGCGACTGTCCAGGTGTATCAGGGTGGTATATTGAAGGGAGGAAATGTGACCGATTTTGACGGTATCTACTCTGTGAAGCCGCTTGAACCAGGTTATTATGATGTGGTTGTATCATTTACAGGATATGACTCTATCATGGTTACCAGGGTGATCGTTGAGCCGGGTCACAGGACGACTCAGAACTTCACGATGTCAAGGGCATCAAAGGAGCTCACGGTTATGACGGTTGTGGGGTACAAGAAGCCTTTGATCAAGGAAGGTAGCGGTGGTACGACCGTATTCACAAGCGATGATATCAAAGTGCTTCCAACCACAGATGTAACCAGTATGGTTGGTCTCGCACCAAACATATACCAGGGCAGGCGCGGAGAAGGCGTAAGCATGGGTGGTGCGCGTGGTTCGGGTACATTGTACATCATTGACGGTGTGCAGGTGCAGAATATAGGTGAAGATGCAAATACCGGTATCAATATGGCGCAGAATGCCGTGGAGCAAATGGAGGTTATGACCTCAGGTATCCCTGCGAAATATGGTGACGTGTCCGGTGGTGTAGTAAACATCACTTCACGTGGTGTTGCGAGGAAAACTACAGGTAATGTTCGTATTCAGCACTCAATAGATGGTTATAACAACAACCTTGCTTCATTCTCAGTAGCCGGTCCATTGTACAAAAAGAGGATCAAGGGTGACAGCATCAATAAAAAACCTGTACTTGGTTTTGCCTTGAGCGGTGACTACTACAACGACCATAACAGGTATCCTGCATATGACAAGCAGTGGGTGGTAAAAGAAGACAAACAAGCTGCAATGGAGAAGAATCCGTTGAGGGTGCTTTCAGACAACAGCGGCGCAAAGATCTACAACTACGAATCGAACTATATAACCTTCTCTGATATGGAACAGAGGAAAGTTCAGCCACGTAACCAAACAGAGGAATACCGTTTGAACGGAAAACTTGATTACCAGCTGACTGACAATCTCCGTGTTATTACCGGTGGTATGGTCAACTATGTTCGTGATGACGCTTACTCACGTACACTGAGCCTCATGTCTCCACAGGGTACTGTTAAGACCAATTCGTTCACCGGTCGTGGTTTCGTTCGTTTCACACAGAAGTTTGGAAAGATGAACGATACGAGTTCACGTAACAGCATCATCTCAAATGCGTTTTACAGCGTTCAGGCTGACTTCCAGAGGACAACAAACTGGAACAATGATCCACGATTCAAAAAGGACCTGTTCAAATACGCTTATGTAGGTAAATTCCAGGAGTTGCCAAGAACTAACCGCTATATTGCAGGTGGTACCGATTCTGTAAGTACACGCACTGGTGTTGTTCTTGCGGGTAGCACTTCTAACGGATTCACATTCGATCGTTCAGAAACCAATCCGATACTTGCTAACTACACACAGCAATATTATAACTCATTGGAAGGTGGATTGCCAACAAGCATCCTTCAGGTTCAGGCTAACAACGGTATGGCGAATGGTGACATGCCGCGTAGCACCTACTCATTTAACGGTGGTGGTCTTTTTGCTTCACCAGGTACCTCGATCACAGGCTACTCTAACTTCCTTTCTGACCAGTACGCTCTTGACGTAAATGCGTCATTCGACCTGATGGCCGGTAAAACAAAACATGCGATCGAGTTTGGTCTTTACTACCAGCAGCGTGTGATGAAGTCGTACTCAGCTTCAGCAAACCTTGGTGGTACACAATCTATATGGACACAGATGAGGAATCTGGTGAGTAACCTGGATAACCAAAATCTCAGGTTGGATACAAAAAATCCAATCTTCAGGGTTAATGGTAAGGACTACACTTACGTAGCTGACCCATCTACTCCAGGTAAAGGTACTTTCTACGATAAGACAACTAATACGGTTGCAAACATTCTGCCTGGTCCTACCGATACTATCTATTATGACCTGAAGAACATCAGCCAGTCAAACTTTGACAAGCAGTTGAGGAAAAAGTTGGGAGTTGCTGACAATGCACTTATCAACATTGATGAGATAGACCCGTCGAAACTGTCAATGAGCATGTTCTCAGCAGATGAGCTTCTGAACCTGAGCGGTAATGCGTTTGTTGGTTACTTTGGATATTCATATACCGGAGAAAGGCAGACAGGTGCTGTTAACTTCAATGACTTCTGGACTGCGAAAGACAAAGACGGAAATTTCACTCGTCCGATAGGCGCATTCGCTCCAACTTACATTGCCGGTTACATCCAGGACAGGTTTGACTACAAAGATCTCCACTTCAACGTAGGTGTTCGTGTTGACCGTTATTCAGCGAACACAAAAGTTCTGAAAGATCCTTATTCATTGTATCCTGTTACGACGCTTGGTCAGGTAGCCGGTACAACCAACTACACAAATGGTGGTATACACCCATCGAATCTGCCGAGCGACGCCGTTGTTTACGTGAGCGACAACCAGTCAACTTCACCTTCTATCATCGGTTACCGCACAGGCAACACCTGGTATGATCCGAATGGTAATGTAGTAGAAGACCCTGCAGTATTGAAGCAGTACTCTGATGGTCGCGACCCTCAGCCACTTATTCAGACTCAGTACAAGAACATGAAGATGACAGATACTAACTACAATCCAAATCTGTCTTTCACTGATTACTCACCACAGGTGACTGTGATGCCACGTATCCAGTTCTCATTTCCGATATCAGACGTTGCTAACTTCTATGCGCACTATGATATCTATGCACAGAGGCCTTATCCGAATACTATCGGAAACGCTACTGCATGGGATTATTATCAGCTGTCAGCATCACCGCCCACAGGCGTGTTGCCAAACGCTAATCTGAGGTCACAGCAGACTTTTGACTATGAAGTTGGTTTCCAGCAGAAGTTGTCAAACTCATCGGCTATTACTATCACAGCGTTCTACAAAGAGCGTAAGAACATGGTGACAATAGTTCCGTATCTGTATGCATATCCTTATAGCTATCAGACATACGGTAACAGGGACTTCTCTACAACGAAGGGATCTACAGTGATGTATGACCTGCGTGCTACAAACCACTTGAAGATGACCCTTTCTTACACACTTCAGTTTGCTGAAGGAACCGGCTCCTCTTATGCGAGTGGTCGTGGTCTCCTGAACACACTGATAACAGAAGGTCTTCCTAACCTGCGTTATGTAACGTTCCTGGGTGTTGACTCACGTCACAACATCGTTATGAATGCGGATTACAGGTTCGGAGATGGTGAAGGTCCAACGATCGCAGGTAACAAAATCCTGCAGAACGCAGGTGCAAACTTCATTGTAAGGACTAGGAGCGGTGAGCCATACACAAGGTACACTGACGCCCTTGCGCAAACAGTGGTAGGCGGTGTGAATGGTGCGAGGTTGCCATGGCACTTTGGTACTGACGTTCGTGTAGATAAAGATTTTGCGCTGAAGTTCGGTAAGAAGAACAAAGAAGCTATCGAAGGTGTGAAGCCAAAACGTCCTAACTATGTTAAGGCAATCGTGATGGTCAATAACCTCTTCAATACGAGGGAGATCATGGGTGTGCACGGTTTCACAGGCCGTACAGACGATAACGGATATCTTGTTTCATCATTCGGACAGCAGTTTGTGCCACAGCAGATCAATCCGCAGTCGTACATTGACCTGTACAAGATATACCAAAACGTTCCGGGCTTCCTGAACTACGCACGTACAGTCAATTTTTCACTCGAGTTTAACTTTTAATAATTTACCAATATAACTATAACAGGTTATGATATTCAGAAATAAATCGAAGTTTATCGGCGCGGTTGTGCTAATGGGGCTGTTGGGCGCAGGTAGTACGGTGACCGCACGCGAGAACGTTGGTGCTAAGAAACCCTCAACACAGTTGAAGTCGACAGCTGCCGGATGTCAACCGGCGAATTCATCTATCGACCTTGATGTGAACAACGTTCGTGCCCGCCTGATGACAGGTGGTGATATGTGGTGGAATCAGGGTGGTGCAAGTAACGCTGCGTACGAGATCCCCAAGGGGTCTGGTAAACACTCGCAATTTGCCGCGTCATGCTGGATTGGTGGTTATGACCAGCAAGGTCAGTTGAAAGTTGCTGCCCAGACATACCGTCAGGATGGTAATGACTACTGGCCGGGTGCATTGGATAACGATGGTAAGATCACATCGGACCAATGTGCGGCGTGGGATAAATTCTGGAAGGTTGACCGTTCGACGATCAAGAAATTTATTCAGGCATACAAAACAGGTGGAGACCTTAAATCATCTGATTACGATGTGATCAATGAGTGGCCGGCAGTTGGTAACCCAAATGTTAAGGGGCAGCAGTCGGTGAAGCTTTCACTGAATCCTACCAACACGTATGCACCGTTCATTGATATCAACGGTGACGGTAAGTATCAACCTGAACAAGGTGAATATCCGGATATAAGGGGTGACCAGTACATCTGGTGGGTATTCAATGATGCGGGTAACGTTAAACAACAGTCTTTGACTGCAGCAATGGGTATTGAGGTTCAGACAAGTGCGTTCGCGTTTGCTACTCAGGACTTCCTGAACAACGCAACTTTCTGCAACTATCGCGTTATCAACCGTGGTCCATTAACGATTGACAGTACATATATCGCTGTTTGGGATGACTGTGATCTCGGATACTATCTGGATGACTTTATTGGTTGTGATACTTCGCGTGGTCTGGGTATCATGTATAACGCTACTAACAACGATGGTCAGTCTGGTGGTAGCCCTAAAAACAGTTATGGTTTGAATCCTCCTCAGGTTGGTCTGGATTATTTCCAAGGTCCTAAGCGTACTATTAAGCTGCCTAGTGGTAAGGATACAGTTCAGCAATTAAAGATGACGAACTTCACCTATTACAATAATGACCCGAGCATCATTGGTAACCCTAATAACGGTATTCAGATCTACTATTACATGACGGGTTCTATCAGGAATGGTGAGCGTTTCTCTTATGACTTTACTGCGGCCGGTGTGCCATCAAAAGGTTATGGCTCAGGTCCGGTATCTCCATTTGTGTTCTGGGGTGATCCATCTGAAAACACGCAATGGTCTGAGTGTGCATGTGGCAACAACCCGGGTGACAGGCGATTCATATTCTCATCCGGTCCGTTCCAGTTGAAGCCGGGTGCTGTAAACGATATTACATTCGGTTGTGTGTGGGCATCAGGAACAGGTGGTTGTCCTTCAACCAGTTTCAAAACAATTAAGAACATTGACGATGGTGCACAAGCGCTGTTCGATAATAACTTCAAAACAGTTGAAGGTCCTGAAGCGCCACGTCTGGTTGTAAGGGAACTTGATCGCAAATTGGCATTCTACCTTGTGAACGATTATGGTAGCAACAACTTTGGTGAGAACTATGGCCGTTCAGACGGTCCGTACAATGACTCATTGTTGTATCATCAGATCGTGGTTAAATCGAAAGGCGTAAGCGACGACTCTCTTTATAAGTTCCAGGGTTACCGTGTTTTCCAATTGGCAAACAGCCAGGTTTCTACTGCTGAGATATTTGATCCTATTACCGGTGAAGTTGATCCGAGTAAAGCTGTTGAGGTGTTCCAGTGTGACATTTCTGACAGCGTTACGCAGATTGTAAATTACACAAAGAACCTGCCTGTGAGCGATACTACGCACATTGCGCAGATAAAAGTGAAAGGTAAAGACAGTGGAATTGTTCACAGCTTTGTTCTCACACAAGACCAGTTTGCGACAGGAAACGACAAGCGTTTTGTGAACTACAGAAACTACTATTTCACAGCGATCGCATATGCATACAATAATTTCAGGCCATTCGATCCTAAGAATACAGTAAGTTCTCAGGACGTTCCATACCTTGGAAGCGCGCACTCTGCGGGTGGTAATGAGATCAAGATAGTTGCAGCACTTCCGAATCCTTCAAATGGAGCAATGGGCACAACGCTGAATTCAGATTATGGCGATGGTGTTGTTATCAAGAGGATACAGGGTACAGGTAATGGCGGACTCGAAGTTCAAATGGACGAGGAGTCTGAGAATACAGCTGTTAACAATGGTAGCGTATCACAGCCGGTATATCTTCAGGGGCTTGGACCAGTTAACGTAAAAGTTATCGATCCGGTGAAAGTACCTGCTATGGATTGGGTGTTGCAGATACATGGTGCAAACGAACTTACAGGCACAGGTGCAAATGCAGCTTATGTAGAAGGTATTGTTGATTCAGGTTCATGGACACTGACCGGCTACGGTGAAGGTGGTGCGACTGTTACCATCTATGGTGAGAAGTCAATTGGTACACCAAATGAACAGATCCTTGCTGATTATGGTTTGTCGATCAACGTTAAGCAGGTTGCTCCTCCGGGATCACAGGCAAAAGGAAGTAAGAACGGCTATATCCACTCAAATGTTGTTTTTGAAGACCCTTCTCAGCCATGGTTGTGGGGTGTTAACGACGAGTCAGACAGTAGCTTCGCCAACTGGCTCAGGAGCGGATCTAATTCATCGTTCGGTGCTACAAGTGCAACGAATCCATGTAACTTCAATGACATCAAGTTGGGTGGAGATTTCCTTGATCCTAAGTCTGCATTCGGTTCTATGATGTCGAACTTCTCTCCAACAAAGGCTTCTTGGGGTCCTTACGGGCTTGCGGCAGGATACTTCCCTCCGGGATCTGCTTCTAACACAACCGTTTGTGGACACCATCCGGCAGCGTTCTTCTTCACAAGGCTCAATGAGTTTAAAGTTTTGCCTGATGTAGACCTGGTGTTCACCAGCGATAAGTCTAAATGGACACGTTGCGCGGTGCTTGAGCTACAGGAAGATGAGAATCTGGCTGAAAACAAAGGCAAGAAGTTCTTTATGAGGAAACACAAAGGATGGAACAAAGAAGTTAATGCTGATGGAACTCCGAAATATTCTGAGTCGGCTGATGACGAAGGCATGTCATGGTTCCCAGGTTATGCTATCGATCAGAACACAGGTGAGCGTCTGAATATCGTGTTCGGTGAGGATTCTTACCTCACAAGTGACAATGGTAATGACATGATCTGGAATCCATCTAGCCCTAACGGGTTCAACGGTTTCAACCCATACGATAACTCAATAGTATTTGGTGGAAAGCACTATGTTTACGTGCAGGGTACTAAGTACGATAGTGGTAAGACGTTTGTTAAGAACCTGAAGGCAGTAGGTAGCAGTATTCCATTGCACAGGGCGGCATATTCAAACTTCCAGTGGGTTGGTCTTCCAATGTTGAATCCAAACAGCAAACTGCTTTCTTTGAAAGATGGTTTGATCCCAACAACAACGAGGTTGAGGTTCCGTGTGGACAGGCCATATATGCCTTACGCTGCGACCGACACTACGACAGCATTCAACAAAGCAGGTACTACCATCAAGACAGGTCAGGCTGCTAACCCTTATTACACTTTCAGTACGAAAGAGCTGGCTCCTTCGAAGCTATCTGATACAACTGACAGGAACAGGTTCATCACTCGCATTCAGGCTGTACCAAATCCATACTACGGATACTCCGGATACGAAAAGGCGGGAAGTCGTTTTGATACTAAGGTTAGGATCATTAACCTGCCTGCAAAAGCAGAGGTGCGCATTTACTCACTTGACGGAACACTTGTTCGTACATTGTCTAAGAGTGATCCGGGAACGTCTTACATTGATTGGGATATTCGCAATTCAGTGGGGCTTCCTATTGCAAGTGGAATGTATCTGATGCATGTGAAGGCAGAAGGACTTGGTGAAACAGTTATCAAGTGGTTTGGTTCACTGCGCCCACTCGACGTAACTCAATATTAATCCCGATCTTAGTTCCGGGCGGTACGCCGCCCGGAATAATAAATATTTTATAGTTTATAATTATGAAAAAACTTTCGATAAAATCATTTGTTGCGTTGTGTGCGATTGCGGTTTCTTATTCGGCAATGGCCGGAAACAAGGACCGTTCTGGTCAGGCGGGAGCTCCTGAAATGATGATCAATCCATGGGCGCGAACCACAGGTGTTTTTGGCCTGAATGTGTCGCACATCACCGGGATGGAGGCGATGAAGGCAAATGTGGCTGGACTGGCGTCGACAAATGCTACTGAGGCCGGTGTCTCTCGCGGTCAATATCTGGCGAATACAAACATCAACATTAATAACCTGGCAATCGCTCAGAAGTTGGGTGAAGCGGGTGTTATTGGTGTAAACCTGATGTCGATGAACTTCGGCGATATTACTACTACGGAATATTTTAATCCGGAAGGTGTAGGTAGTTATCGCCCTCAGTTCCTCAATATCCAACTTGCCTATGCTAAGCAGTTCTCTTCTCACGTAAACGCAGGTGCGTCTATGACGTATGTGTCTGAGCAGGTGGGAAACATCGGGGCGCTTGGTGTAGCATTTGAGGGTGGCATCCAGTATGTGACCGGTAAGAAAGACAATTTCCATTTCGGCATCACGCTTCGCAACCTCGGTAGCAATATGCGTTTCACTGGAACCGGTTTTGCGGTTAATGCCGACAAACCGCAGAGCAATCCTTCGTTTGCAGTGTCTCAGCAGTATCCCGCTGATAAGTTCTCGATGCCTACTTACCTGAACTTTGGCGCGGCATATGATTTCTATCTGGATGAGCATCATCTGAGCAGCAAAGACAGTACGCCAAAGCATAGGCTTACAGTAATGGGTAACTTCCAGTCAAACTCATTCAACAATGACTACCTCGGGGTGGGTGTTGAGTACGGATTCAGGAACATGGTTATGTTCCGCACAGGATATCGTTACGAAAAAGGTATCATGAGTGCTGACAAGACCACGACTATGTACTCTGGTATAGCATTGGGTGCAACGGTTCAGAAAAAATTGGGTGAAGACGGACCTACAGTAGCTCTTGACTACTCTTTCCGTCCGACTCAACGTCCTGCAAACGGTGTGCACATGATGTCCATCCGTTTTACTCGCTAAGTTTAAAATTTACTATTTTTACATCGCAACGCTTCTGTCAAACAGGGGCGTTGTGTTTTTTTTCAGTACAAATCATAAATTACAGAACAATGTCTGAATTGAATTATCTGACTAAGGAAACGCTGGCCCAGATGAAGGAGGAACTGAACAAGTTGAAAACTGTTGGCCGTGCTGAAATAGCCAGGCAGATAGCCGAGGCGAGAGAGAAAGGTGACCTGAAAGAGAACGCGGAGTATGATGCGGCTAAAGAAGCTCAAGGACATCATGAGGCGAAGATCGCGCAGCTGGAAAGTGCGATCGTTACTGCAAGGGTGATCGATGCGAAGGATATTGATACAAGTAAGGTTTCGATTTTGAGTAAGGTGACCGTTACCCATCTGGGAAATAAGAAGACATTTGTATATCAGATAGTTTCTGAAAAAGAGGCCGATCTGAAACTTGGTAAAATATCAGTAACATCGCCTATCGGCAAAGGTTTGTTGGGCAAGCATGTTGGAGATGTTGCCGAGGTAACGGCGCCAAGTGGTACATTCAGTTTCAAGATAGATAGCATTTCGATCTGATAATGGCTACAATATTTTCAAAGATCATCGCAGGAGACATTCCGAGTTATGCAGTAGCGGAAAATGAGCATTTTTTTGCTTTCCTTGATATTGCGCCAATGCGAGAGGGACATGTTCTGGTTGTGCCTAAAACGGAAACAGACAAGATATTCGATGTTTCTGATGATCTGTTGCGGGAGTGGCTTGTATTTGCAAAGCCTATTGCGAAAGCGATTGAAAGTACTTTTGCTTGCAATCGTTGCGGGATAAGTGTTGTTGGTTTGGAGGTGCCCCATGCGCATATGCACCTGATACCGATCGATTCGGCCGATGATCTGAATTTTACGCGACCCAAGCTCAAAGTGTCGCCCGAAAGAATGAAAGAAATTCAGGAAATGCTGCTCGGGAAGTTGAACGGATAATACAATTATCTGCCAACGGTGGGATACTCTTTTTCACTACTACATCCACGGATCTTCCCCTTTTTCCATGCTGCTTTGTCGGCTGTGTAAAAAGGGGAATTCCTTTCAGTGGTTGCTTCGCTGTCGAGGTCAGACAGGTCGGGTCTGCCGGCGTCAACCCAGGCTGTGTACCAGAGGTCGGCCGTAAAGCGGATAGCCCGCTTTAATTGCTGCTCCACCATGCCGTTGAGCAATTCATGATAGACGTGCGAGAATTCGTAAGTGTGGACTTTCTGCCCGAATTTATTCAGGGTAGGGGTGCCGTCTTTTGATAAGACAAACTGGAGTTCCTCGGGTTTGTCTTTTCTCATTTTGCGGTCGTTGAGCAACAGGTTAGTAAGGAGTGAATAGCTGGTATCCAGTAAAGACCAGGTAGCTTTGGGCAGGTCATCAATGTACTTTGCTTCTCTGGTATTCAGCTTATAAGTACGACCAAATATCTCGGGCAATTGCGATTCCCAGAAGGAGTGGATACCCTGTTGTCCTGTGAGTTGGCCGTTGTGGTTTATCGTGGCATGGAGTGGCACATGTGCATCACCTATGTAGTGGCCGAGATCTGCAGCAAGAAATAATATCTCAGTTTTCCTTTTTTTACGAAAGGCCTCGGTGAGCTTTGCTTTCATGTCCAGTATGTACCAAGGCAGTATGCCGTACCGGTCCACGCTGTCTTTGCCATACTTGGCTATCGCCTCTTTAATTGAGTTGGGTAGTTGCTCGTTCTGGTATCCGTAGCTTTCCAGATTGATATAATGGCGCGGGTTTTCTGATCTGTCGCCAAGCGAATATTTCCTTAGGTCAGGTACGGTTGATTCTTCAACAATAAAGTCGGCATGGTTGTAGAAGAACATTCCCATTTCTGCGGGCAGTGCCATGATGGCACCCTTGTTGATGTGGTTGTGCCCCCAGGTGCCCCAGGCTGATGCGGTATGAGCGTAAAAAAGCACAATGCAGAACGCTATAAAACTGCGGCATTTTATTGGAGCCATTTTCCGTCGGTTTGAAGATGTAAGATAGGCTATGAACTAAAACAAAGGAAATTATGTTTTAATTGCGAAGGGTTGATGCACGTTTCTTTGTAACGAGTAGCATAAATGTTGCCATTGTCATTGCCAGTATAACGAAAGTAAGCAATGGTGACATATCCTGAGTAAGCCAGGCCAACGCAACAAGCAGAATGTTTACAGCGACAATAATAGTAACGGCCGCTGTGTGTGAAAAGCCCGCGTCGAGTAGGTAGTAGTGAATATGTGTCCGATCTGCCATAAGGGGGGATGTGCCCTTTTTGAGTCTTAATACAAATACACGAAGGGCATCAAAGACCGGCAGGAATATAAGTGAAGCAATAATCGACATCATGCCCTGAGATGAATGGATAAACGTGACGTTATGTGTGTTCTGACCTGAGCCGTACAGATTGAGCAGAGCCGTACAGAGTGTGAAAATGGTCAATCCCAGAACCATGGAACCGGTATCGCCCATGTATATGCGGGCAGGTGCAATATTGTAGTATAGCAGGCCTGCAGTTGCGCCCAGCAGGCTGAGAGAGATGCCTGCCATGTTCTGATCGCCCAATATGGCGAAAAGTGCAGCGGTGACCCCTGTGTACAGAATGCCAAGTGAGCACGCTAAACCATCTATACCATCCATGAAATTGAAGACGTTTATAAAGAACGTGCTGCCGATAATTGTCAGGATCACACTTGTATAATAGGGTAGTTCCCAAATGCCACCAATGCCATAAAGAGACGTGATGCGGATATCGGCAAGCAAAACAGTGATGGCTGCTGCCACCATTTGAGCAATGAGCTTTTTTGATGGCCGCATATTCATGATGTCATCGTACACCCCGGTAAAGAACAGGATGACTGACGCGGCCACAACATAGTACCATTCAAGGTACATGAAGAAGGCAGAGGCGACCATGTAGCCGGCAAAAATGCCGATGCCGCCGAGGCTAGCGATCTGATCGCCATGGAATTTCCGCACATTGTCGGGAATGTCAAATATCTTTCTTGAGCGGGTGATGAAAATGATCTTCCTTACAGCATACAAGCTGATAACAACTGATATGATAACAGCCGTCAGGTACAACAGGTATGGGGGAAGCGGGGTTGTCATACAATGCGCAAAAGTAGCCTGTGTCGCCGCGATTTGCAAAAGTGCATTATTGCATCGCTTACTAAACGGCTACCGTAGGTTGTTTATTTTGTAAGATATCGGGCAGTAAAAGAATAAAGGTTGAAATGAGGGTCAGCCAACGCTGTTTTAAGGCGGATTTGCAACTGGTGGTGGTCTATGTCGCGCATGCGGTGTGCCTGTATCAGCTGCCAGCATTTTTCGGTCAGCAGGTGCAGTCGTTTTTCAGGTAGGGAATTCTGATCTTTAAGAAATGATTCAATAGCACCGGCAAGTTCATCGATACCAATGCCGTTGGTGGCGACCGTTTTTAGGACGGGAATCTCTTTTTCACCGTTTGCTTTTTCGTGGGTGAGTATCCTGAGGTTGCGATACAGGCCTTCGGCCCCATCCCGATCTGCTTTGTTTACAGCGAAAATATTGGCGATCTCCATGATGCCTGCTTTAAGCGTCTGCACTTCATCGCCTGCCTCAGGTACCAGTGTCACCACAGTACAGTCAGCAAGTCCGGCTATTTCCACCTCGCTTTGACCCACGCCAACAGTCTCTACCAGAATGAGATCGAAAGGAGCTTCCTTCACAATATCGGTGATCTCAATGATGCGGGCATTGAGTCCGCCGAGCGCACCACGGCTGGCCAGCGATCGGATGAAAATGTTCGGATTGGTGTAATATTCACTCATCCTTATCCTATCTCCCAAAATGGCACCATAGTTGAAAGGAGAGGATGGATCGATAGCCAGAACCGCCACCTTCAGGTTCTTTTCCAGCCAATGAGCCAATAGCGCATTCACGAGTGTACTCTTACCGGCACCGGGAGGCCCGGTGATACCCACAACGCGGGCGCTGTGGTTGCGACGTAGCATGAGTAAAAGCTCCTGAGCGCCGGCAAGCTGATTCTCAACAATAGTTATGCCCCGGGCAATGGCTGCAAAGCTGCCCTCGTGAATCTGCTGATATAATGTGTTAATATTGCTCTGCACTAAAAACTGTTTTTCTACGTTTTAGAAGAACGAGTAAACAAACTGTGAGCAAAAGTAGCTTTCTAAACGATAAAATGGCAGACAAATCCAACGTTGCGTTGGTTTGTATACTTGGCATGTTTGCCGGCTTCCTTTTTTCGAGGGCGGCGTTATCGATATCAATGTTCTTATTTGGTATCAATGCCATCAGAGATGTGCCGCCCCGCGAATGGCTACGACAGAAATGGTGGTTGCTGGGTCTTGCGTGGGTCGCCATTTTTGCCATTTCAGGGTTGTGGAGTGAGGACAAAGGGCAGTGGAACGACCATCTGCAAACTAAATTGCCATTCCTGCTTCTGCCACTGGCCTTTTCCTATCAGCCGCGTTTCTCGGGAGGGCAACTGAGATTTTTTACTATTTCGGTTGCTGTGATGCTGCTTATATCTGCCGGCTATACTATATCTATTTTCCTGAGTGATCCGGTTTACTACATCAATGAGTATAAGGTGTCGCACATGTTGCCTACACTTCCAAAGAAGGATCATATAAGAAGCAGCATGGCTGCTGCCCTGTTTGTGATATGGTGTGTGTATGCATGGCCACAGATGACGGGAAGAAGGATGAAGCTTGTTGTGGGTAGTTGCATGGCCTTGTTGGTGGTGTATATACATGTGCTGGCCGCTAAAACCGGCTTGGTGTCATTTTATCTGTTTCTTGCAGCATGGGGTGTATACTTGTCTTTCGGAAAACAAAAGTTATTGGGTATTGCGGTGATAGTGGCCATGCCGGTGGTGCTGTTTATTGGAATGCGCAGTTTGCCTACCCTTCGCGAACGCTTTGTTTATATCGGTTACACCATCTTCATGTACCGGCACAATGAGCGGACAGATAATCTGGGTGACGTGGCAAGGTTGGTTTCCTATCAGTTGTCAGGCAAACTCATTGCGGCTCACCCCGGGACAGGTGTGGGCGCAGGCGATATGAAGCATGAGATGGATGCTATGTATGAGCGCTATTATCCGCAGACAGACGAACATGGACGGCTCTTACCTCACAACCAGTTTCTTGTTGTGGCGCTGGGGTGTGGTATTCCTGCTATGATCCTATTTATTGTATGGGTGTTTTGGCCACTGACAAAAATTAGGCGAAACAGGCAAAGTTTTTTCTTTTTTATAGTGTGGTTCATACTTTTCATCCAATTGATGATAGAGCCGGTTCTCGAGGTGCAATTCGGAGTATTTGTGTATCTGTTCTTCCTGTTGTTGATGCTTCAGGAATTGGGCGAACGTGCGGAAAGTAAAATTATCTCCGAGTGACCTGAACTGAAAAAGGGCATAAAAAAACAGCCGCTATGTCGCGGCTGTTTTTTTTATTTCTTACGGGGTTGTGCCTTCGCTTTGTCGGCCTGCATTTTCTGCATTTCCTCCAGTTTCATCGCCCATTTCGATTGGGCCGGTGGTTTGTTCTTATTCTCCTGCAACTGAGCGTGAATTGCCTGCTCGTTGATGAAGTACTTCTGAATAATGAACTGTTGTGCAATGCTCAAAAGGTTTGAGAAAGTGTAGTAGAAGGTAAGCGCTGCTGCCATGCGGTTGAAAACGCCCATCAGGATGATAGGGAAGATGTACGGCATATACTTCAGCATAGGGTTGTTGGGGTCCTGCGGTGTCATGTTCTTGTTGTACAGCGCAAGGAAGAGGCTCGATGCGGTCATAAGCAGCGTGAACAGACTTATGTGATCGCCATAGAAAGGTATGTTGAAACCGAAGTTCAGGATACTGTCATATGTAGAGAGGTCGTCGGCCCACAGAAAGCTCTTTTGACGGAACTCTATGAATGACGGGAAGATGTAGTAAATAGAAAGCAGTATTGGCAGCTGGAACAACATAGGTAAACATCCTCCCAGGGGATTCACGCCGGCAGAGCGGAAGAGTTTCATTTGCTCCATGCCGAACTTCTGCTGATCATCGCCACATTTCTCACGCAATTCGTCCAGTTCCGGTTTCAGAACACGCATTTTGGCGCTGGACAGATAACTTTTGTAGGTAAAGAATGAGAGTATGAGCCTGATGAAAATGGTCATGAGCAGAATGATGACTGCATAGTTGCTCACAAAACCTGCAAGGAAATAGAAGATGGGGATAATGGCAAATTGGTTGATGTACTTAACGAACGCCATTATACCAACACCCAACGGCACCATTTCATCCAGATCGATCTTGTATGATTTGAGTGTCTTGTAATCGTTGGGGCCTATGTACCACTTCATAGAAGCAGTGTTTATGTTACCCGCCGGTTTCATAGGCAGCATCATCGTAGCAGTGTTGTAGGCAACTACGTCTTTGCTTTCGTTTTTGTACCAGAATTTCGAGTCCATTTTACTGAAGCCATCGTCAGCTATCAGTGCTGTGCTGAAGTACTGTTTGCGTAATCCCAGCCAATGGGGAGCATTGCTTTTGTTGTCTATGGTTTTTTCTTCTGCAGCAACTGTGAAGTAGTCATGATCTTCGTCTTTGTTGCGATAATAGACCTGCGTGTTCATGCGCTCATTCGCAAGGTCTTTTTCAGTTGGCAGCAAAGAAGTGTTCCAGGTGAGCGGAAGGGAAGATGCCTGAATACCGGTGAGCACCACATTGCAGCGCATCATGTAATCGTCGGCAGGAAGTGTGTAGATAAGCTCCACTTTTTTTCCGTTTCCGAGGTCGGCCACAAAATCTATGGTCTTATCGCCATTGGGTTCTGTACGCGTTACCGGCGAGAAGTACAGGTCTGCAGTAGCACGGTTGTTATCGATGGGTAGCGTTGCGCTCATCACATTGCCGCCACCATTGAAAAGGTAGAGTTCTTTCTTTTGGTAAGTCTTGTAGTTTTTCAGTGATGCGGCGGTAGGGTAGGCACCTTTTGTAGTGAATTCTACAGAAACTTTACCGTTCTCCAGCGTGACTTTCTGAGCAGTGCCGTTGAATGCAGAAGGCTGCAATGCGCGCAGTGCCAGTGTAGCAGAGTCTGCAGTAGCTGAATCAACGCCTGCTGTTGCAGCTATCAACTTGCTGCTGTCAACAATCGGACGCGGATGCGCTTTAGCATATGCTATGCTGTCGGCCTGTTTTTTTTCATAAAAGACTTTTTGTTCGTGCTGACTGTACATTACATACCCGATCAGCAAAGCGGCTAAAAGAGAAAAGCCGATAACCTGGTTACGATCCATGAAGAGGAAAAATGAGGCGCAAAGGTAATAGATTTAAAGCTACCATTGTTGCGCCCTTTCAGATGCGGAGCATGAAATAGTGTTAATTATTCTATATTTTGCTGCCCGATGGCATCTGTCTGATCTGATACTCAAAATCAGGGGCTTGGGCAAAGTGTGCTATCTTGCATCAGATATTACATGATTCGTTTCTTTATTTCATATATTATTTTCCTTGCAATTGCTTCAGTGGTTTACGGGCAACAGACCGGCAACGGGGGCGGTGCTCGTGTAATTAAGGAAATAAAAGTGGATGGAAATAATATTACGAAAACACGAATTATCCTCAGGGAGCTGAGTATTGCAGTTGGACAGAGGGTACCTTCTGATTCGGTAACGGCTTTGATACAGCAGAATAAGCTACGTCTATTTAATCTGCAATTGTTTAATGAAGTGGATCAGGAGACTATGTCTGTGGGTAGCGATAGTCTGGTCTGGCATATTCACGTGAAGGAAAGGTGGTATGTGATCCCGACAGCTATTCTGCAATTTGCCGACAGGAATATCAATACATGGTGGGTGGATCAGAACCACGATATGGAAAGGGTGTCAGCGGGTCTCACCGTCACTGATCGCAATTTCAGGGGCAATCTTGAGGCGCTGTCTGTTACCCTACAGGCGGGATATACCCAGAAGGTGGGCGTAAGTTATATGCTTCCTTACATCAACAAGGGGCAAACGCACGGTTTTGGCATTGTTGCTGCCGCAGCCAGAAGCAACCAGACTTATTACACGACTGAAAATAACAAGCTACAGTTTGCGGGTCTTTATTCGGGACCGGTTGTGTGGCGGCAGGCCGAGGGAGGTGTCTCTTATGTTTACCGCCCTGCATATGCCAGACGACATGTATTGCAGCTGATGTATAGAGAAATGCATGTTGCGGACACAATAGTGCGCCTCAACCATGATTTTTTTGCAGATTCTTCTGACAGGGCCCGGTTTGCCGAGATCAATTACAGATATGAATATAATGGTGTCGACAACTGGAGTTATTCACTTACCGGAGAAAAGCTGGTTGCTACGGCCGTGGCGCGGGCCGGTTGGCGGGGGCTGAATATGCAACTTTTTACAACAGTTGAGGCTGGTATCTTTCGCCGGCCATTACCACACTGGTACGTGTCGGCGGTAGTGAGGGGCAGGCTTATGGCTCCCACCACTTTGCCCTATTACTTTCGCAATGGACTGGGGACGCAAACAGATTATGTAAGGGGCTACGAATACTACGTCACCGACGGATATCAGTACGGACTGGTGAGGCTGAGTCTGAAACGGGAGCTGTTTAATAGCACGTACTCTCTCCCGGTAAGGTATTTTACTGCAGTGCCGGTACGCATATACCCGAAGGTGTTTTTTGATGCCGGTTACATAAACAACCCCACACCACGCACCAATACGCTGGTGAATACGCTGCAATACAGCGTGGGGGTAGGTTTGGACCTTGTGACCTTCTACGACATGAAAGTGAGGTTTGAGTATGCCAGAAACCATCTGGG
This sequence comes from Chitinophagaceae bacterium, assembly GCA_014879545.1. Classification (GTDB taxonomy): domain Bacteria; phylum Bacteroidota; class Bacteroidia; order Chitinophagales; family Chitinophagaceae; genus Nemorincola. The sequence continues at coordinate 17,900 of JACSRV010000136.1, forward strand.
GCAAAATGGCCTATATTTACACTTCAATAGCGAATAGCGGTCATGTGTAGATATACGAAGTGACAGTTTTCGAATTAAAGCCACTGCAGGATGTTATTAGCACTATACAACAGGACATTTAATGAACAGGATGTACCCTTCCTGAAAAGTGTTTTGCAGCTTTTGGAAGCGCATAAGTTGCAGTTGGTATTTTATAAAGAATTCTATGATCGCCTTCAGGCATTTGTGCAGCTGCCTGAGAACACGAAAGTGTTCACCGGCAAACGTGACCTGCCACCGGGTACCGATATGCTCATCAGCCTGGGTGGAGATGGAACCATGCTTGACGCGGTCTGTTTCGTAGGAGATACCAATATCCCGCTGATAGGTGTGAACCTTGGTCGGCTCGGGTTTCTTGCCGCTATCCCTGAGGAAGAGGTGGAGGCAGCCATACTTTCACTTGTAAGGGGGTCTTACACGCTGGAGAAGCGCTCATTGTTGCATTTGGATTCGAGTGTTCCGCTGTTTGACGGTTCACCATTCGCGTTGAATGAATTCACCATTCACCGACAGGATACATCGTCCATGATCAAGATACACACCTATCTGAACGGTGAATTTCTGAATACTTATTGGGCGGATGGCCTTATAGTGGCCACTCCTACGGGTTCAACCGGATATTCCCTCAGTTGTGGCGGGCCTGTGGTGTTTCCGCAGGCATCCAGTTTTGTTATCACACCTGTTGCGCCTCATAATCTGAATACGAGGCCTATAGTTGTGCCGGACGACAATGTAATCTCGTTTGAGATAGAGGGAAGAACCGAACAGTTCTTGTGCACCATGGACGCTCGTACGGAAACCATCAGAAGTAATATTCAGCTTGCAGTTAAGAAGGAGCAGTTTATGGTGTCTCTGGTGCGCCCCGATGAGCACAATTTCCTTAAAACGATACGTCAGAAGCTATACTGGGGTATAGATAAGAGGAATTAGAATGCGTTTTGCATTCAGGGCGTTCTGTTACCTCTTGTTCATCTTAAAATATTGCTCTATTTTTATATTTTTAAAATCGTTTTCACCCTGCGACCAAACGTTTGCGGGAATTTTTTCGTCTGATAATAGTAGCTATCGATCGATCATGTATATATGTAACGTTAAAAACCCTATCAGAAGATCATTTAATCTGGTAACAGCGCTTTTTGCCTGGGTGTTGTTTCCTGTTTTTTCATCGGCTCAGATAACAGTAACACCTGGTTCAACCGCTTTTGGACTTGCGTCGGCGTTGTCGGGTAGCGGGGTACTCATCTTGTCTCCGGTACTGACCTGCAATACCGCTGCCAATGGTACGTTCACTACCGGTGCAACGGATCCGGTGGGAGTATCTACCGGTATCACCCTTATGAGCGGTGATGTATCGCTTATGGCGGCCGCTGCGTCTGTAGGACCCGAGTCTTCATTTTTTACACCCTCACTTTCTGACGCTGATCTCGCAACCCTGGCCGGTGGTACAACGAATGATGCCTGTGTATTGGAGTTCGACTTCAAGGCTGCGGGCGATACCATCAAATTCGACTATGTTTTTGCATCGGAAGAATATCCTGAATTTGCCTGCTCAGGTTTCAATGACGTATTTGGTTTCCTTATTTCGGGTGGTGTCACTGCGCCACCTACAACTTATGCCACGCCCTACAACATAGCGAGAGTGCCGGGTACCAATATTCCTGTTTGCATCAACAGTGTGAACTCTGCACCCACCGGAACACCCTATGCAATAACCGGTTGTACCTCATTGGGGCCGGGATCACCTTTCGGCATGTACTACATTGATAACGCTGCCAGTACTTTTCTCGTATTTGACGGTAAAACAACAGTGTTACAGGCAGTAGCAGCAGTGAGTCCCTGCGACACGTACCATTTGAAGTTGGGTATTGCTGATGTGGGCGACAACGCCTACAACTCAGCCGTATTCATAAAGGGAGGAAGTCTCACTTCCACTACTACCACTTTGGTATCGGCTACGGGTACCAGTGGCCTGCCATACTGTATCAGGGGGTGTGGTCCGGGAAACTTTGTTTTCACCATTCCAACGCGTCGCACAAGTCCGTTTGTTGTTCACTACAATATCCTCGGAACTGCTGTGAACGGGTATGACTATACGACTATCCCCGACAGTGTCATCATCCCTGTTACAGATACGTTTGCGATACTGAATATCAACACTACACTGGTGCCTCCTGCAGGCCCAAAGGTGGTGACGCTTGAGATACTGAATGAAGATCCATGCCATCCGGGCGTGTTCACTCCCGGCGGTACAGCAAGTCTAACAATTCTGGACTCATTCAATTTCAGGATACTCACTCCAGACACTTCGATATGTGCCGGCCAATATGTACATCTTGTAGCGATTGGTGACACGGTTTTCGATGATATTTTGAGTTATACCTGGACACCTTCAACAACCATCAGTGATGATACATTGCTTATCACTGATGCCACGCCGGTAGTCACTACAACGTATACTCTTACTGCCTCTGCGCCGGTTGTTCTTGGTTGTATTCCACAGACGAAAACAGTTACAATTTCTATTTATCCCAACCCCGTCATTACTGTTGATTCGCACCTTGTAAAAACCTGTCTGGGTGTACCTGTTGCTATGAATGTGTACACGACCCCTCCTCCGGGTGTGGGTTACACTTACAACTGGTCTCCGGGGTTAGGACTAAGTAGCACATCCACGCCATCCACAGTAGTGACGCCAACGTTGCTGGGCGATATAACGTACACGGTAACGGTATATCCCACACTGCTGCCTGCATGTGCTGCAGAGGAGACCATCACCGTACATACGCTGCCGAATGATTTCATACTGAACAACCACGACACTGCGATCTGCATCGGCGATTTCATTCAGACCAGTATCAGCGGAAGTGCAGAATTCAACTGGCGCTGGCGACCACCAACAGGGGTATCCGATACCACCATCATGGAGCCGGTGATCACCCCCACAGTAAGCGGGGGCTATACTGTTACTGCATCCTATGCACACTGTCCGGATATGGTACACGATTTCTACATTGAGGTCGATCATCCTGCACCATTGATATTGATCAAGGATACGATCTGTATCCCGATGAGTTATACAACCGATCTGACGGTTCCCGGAAGCACAGGTATTGGTGAGGGGTACTATTCGTACCATTGGACACCGGCCACTTATGTGAGTAACGACACAATACCGAATCCGATTATTACACCTACACTACCCGGTGCTTATTCCTACACGGTCACGGTTCAGCCACATGCGGTGTCGTGTGCGGTGAATGATATCATCGATCTTTATGTTCTACCAAATACGATCAATATTGTAACGCCGGATACGGCCATATGCCGGGGCATGCCGGTGCAGGTGATCGCCTATGGTAATTCGCTTTTCAACTACCAATGGTTGCCGACGTCTGGTATTGCAATCTCTAACGTTGTTAGTCCTTTTATAACCCCCGATACGTCAGCTTGGTACAAGGTGGGGGTGTCCTTCCATCTTTGTCCAACATTCTACGATTCGATCCGCATAGATGTGCAGCCGGTGCCGGAGGTACACGTTGGCAACAACCGATTTGTATGTGAGGCCGACACCATACGGCTGACGGCCAATGTGATACCGGGTTGGTATAACTCATATTCTTATTCGTGGGCGCCTGCTGCGAACCTGAATTCGTCGACCGACAGATCAGTTATCCTGACAGGAGTTGATACAGGAATGGTTGTGGTGACGGTGACAACACCTGCCGGCTGCAAGGGGGCAGATTCGGTGGAAATTGCGGTTCTGCCTGCCAATTTTGCTGCAATTGAACCTGAATTGAATTTCTGTCCCCACGACAGTGCCATATTAATGCCTACCGGTGGTGTGTCTTATCATTGGATTCCTGCAATGTATCTGAGCAGCGACAGGGCAGCGCAGCCGGTCATCAAGCCTATCACAGACCAGTCGTACACCATTGTGGCAACGAACAACTACGGATGCAGGGATACGATATATTTTGATGCGAAAGTGTATCCGGGAGCTGTTTTCAATCTGACCGATTCGGTGCGTTTATTCCCGGGAGAGAGTTATCAGATCGATCCGCAAACGAATTGTACCCAGTTTTCATGGACGCCATCGGGCGGACTCAGCGGGAAATTTATCGCAAACCCTGTTGCGACACCCGAGGTGAGTACCTGGTATGTCGTGAGCGGGGTGACGGAGCACGGATGTAAGACCAAGGATTCCATCATGATATTTGTGGATGAGGGGGCAATTGTAGGCGTTCCGAACGCATTTGCGCCGGGTCGTGGAGTAAATAATGAATTTAAAATTATAAAGCGAGGTATTGCTACATTGAATTATTTCCGTATTTTCAACCGTTGGGGAAATCTGATATTTGAGACAACTGACGCTGAAAAGGGCTGGAATGGTGAATGCAACGGCATTCCGCAACCTATCGGGGTGTATGTGTATGAAGTAGAGGTGGTCGCCAAATCAGGAAAAACAATCAGAAAACAAGGAAACGTAACTTTATTACGGTAATTTTACAACGATAATACAAAGACGATGAATACAAAAAGTATCATAACCCGGTTCAGTATTGCAGCAGCATTAACGCTGGGCTCACCTGCTGTTTTTGCGCAGGATATCCACTTTTCACAGTTTGATATGCAGCCGCTGGTGGTAAACCCCGCCTTTACCGGTATGTTTGATGGTCAGGCTCGTGTGGGTGCTATCTACCGCAATCAGTGGAAAAGCGTAACAATTCCTTACGTTACTACCGGTGCTTATGCGGATATGCCGCTCTATGTTGACGGAAGCGGAGGTTATCTGGCCGGTGGTCTTCAGGTATTCAACGATAAGGCAGGAGACGGTAACCTTCAGAACTTCACGGGTGCCCTTTCTCTTGCTTACCACAAGACACTTGGCGCTAACAGCGACCTCGCTGTTGGTCTTCAGGGTGGTTATGCCAACAAAAGCATCGATCTTTCACGTCTTTATTTCGGCGACGAATCTATCAATGGTACATTCTCTCCCGGTACATCTCAGGAATACGCACTGGGTATAGGAAATTCAGTGAGTTATTATGTGGTGAACGCAGGTGTGTCGCTGTCCGGCGGTAGCACACGTTTCAACTATGTATTGGGTCTGGGAGCCAACAACATCAACCAGCCAAATGATGCTTTGCTGAAAAAGCAGACCAGCACTGTAGGTCTGGATATGCGTTACACCGGCCAGTTGGGTCTTTCTATCATGACCAGCGACCGCCTTCATTTCCGCCCTGCTGTTATCTACCAGAACCAGGCTTCAGCAAGCGAGATCGT
>JACSRV010000231.1 GCA_014879545.1 Chitinophagaceae bacterium
CGGGGAGGGACCCGGCGGTATCCACCTCCGATTGTGAATAATAGTTTTACGTTTTCATTCGAAGATTTTGTTGGCGTTGAGTACTTGAAGGGAAACTCATCGGGAGCAGAAATTACTCTACAGCAAATTTGCGATAACCAGCTTTCATTTTATAAACCCTCCTACTTGGATATGGCGATTTCCTTCTTTTACCATTCTTGATCATTAACGCCCGTAAATAAATCTCAAATGTTTTAGTATAATTGAGGTTGTTGCAATTTCTTATGTTAAACGATGTGCTATCATTCGGATACAGATATATCCAATAAGGCAATTCCGTTTCAAAGAAATCGTCGTGAGTTCTACTCGAGTGAATGTTAATTGTGTGCTTACCCGAGTCAACGTCTACCATATTTACAATGCAACTATCCTCATATTTTGGTCGTAATCCATACGATAAGATATATAAGCTATCGGTAGAACGGTTGATAATTGAGTATCTAGTACAGCAATTACCGATCATTCGTTCTCTCAAGATAATTTGCCCTCGTGAATCCGTGTGACCGAAAACAATCACAAGTAATATGATCTTGGATTTTTTGTGACTCATCATGAGATTTTTGAGGCTGTCAATTATTTTTTGCGGTGGTATTCTCATAGTATGTTGTATGCGGGGTGTTACGTTACATCTCCGAAAAAGTAACTACTGATTTTTTCATTTAACGTAAAGACAGATGAGTCCCGGACTAATCAGGGTGAAAGAAAATTACCTATGGAAAATATCGATAGATCTCACGTCGGTGAGCCAAAATCACCAATTTGATGGTGTTTTCAACAACAGTAAACCCGAGCCGATAGTCTGCGATTCTTATTCGGTACGCATTCGTCGCGCCTGATAGTTTCTTCACACTGCTCAGTTCAGAAACACTATCAACCTGCTGCATTCTAAGAATGATTTTCTCGAGGCGTGCGGCAATAGCCCCGTCTTTTAGTTTGCTGATGTCTTTGTTGAAAGACGGTGTGGCAACAACCAGCATTACCCCTTTTTGCTTTTTACCTTTTTCAGAATGTCAAGCGTGTCACCAATTGGCACAGACGGTTCATCTTTGCGCGCCCCCATCATCGACAATAATGCCCAATCTTCCTTTTGCGCGTCAGTAAGCACTTTAGCCTCAAAATGCAATTTCCGGGCAAGATCCAAAAATAGCTTGGCCGAAGACGAATCGTCCACATTTATCACTATTGTACTCATGGGTTTTCCTTTTATTCCATACAAAAATACGCTTTATTTAGAATGCGACTGTTACGATACCTGCAATACGTGCATCTTTAAACTGCATACCCAATTTTCCGTCCCTGCCGGGTCTCCTGCGCTGAGCCTTGTGTGCGGGGCGGGTCCCGGTGGTATATTGTCTCCTGAAGACCTTAGTCTTCCGTGTATAATAATGTATGCTTGGCGTATGTCTCCAACTATGCCATAACGGCAGCAGATCTCCTGATTTGCGAACCCACTGTTCCTCGTTGCAACAGCTTCCCCCCCCGCCCAAACAATTTTCTATCACACTACAAAAAACGCACTATCACAGATCTTTCTTTTGTTCAGATCTGCCTGCAGTGCTAAATTGTATTGATGTTTAAGAAAATGAGGCAAAGCGGCACGTATGAAAATTTTATCTTACTTCTCACTATGGGCAGATGTGGTAAGTAAATGGGAAGTACTGCGCAGTGACGCCTGTCCCGAAAGCATTCGGGAAGAAGCAGTGGGAAGCAAAACTTCCCACATACCCATTGATAATCAATGATAACTCCCGGAAATGCCCGGAATAAAAAAATTTCGAGGTGATTTAAGTTTGTTGGCACCACCCACTCCCCACGGCAGCATTGGAGCGTGGTTCATGTGGGTACAAGCCAATTGCGAAAATGGCTTAACTTTGAAATAAATTATCGGATATGAACATCCATCCCCAATTTACCTATGACAAAAACGGCAATCCGGTTGGCGTTTTCCTTTCTATTGAGGAATGGGAGGAGGTTTCTTCTGAATTGCACCTGGAACTTCCGCAGTGGCAAAAAGATGCACTGCAAGTGGAGGTAAATGCGGTAAAAGAAGGCACAGCAGTACTAACCGATTGGGAAGATGTAAAAAGGCAATTCATTGATTGATGGAGTTTAGTACTGTTCTTACCAATGCCGCAGTAACCGATCTACATGCCGCCGTTGCTTATTACAACGATAAATTGCCCGGCCTGGGACTGCGAATGTTCAACGAGACGGACAAAGCTATCTCAAGGATCAGCGCGCAGCCATTGAGCTTTTCCAGGCGATTTGAAGAGGTCAGAGCATGCAAAGTTGCCAATTTTCCATATCTGGTGTTTTATTTCCCGGATGTCAACACACGAACAATCACGATCTTGCGTATTTTCAATGAATGGCAACAGCCTGTTCATAAGGAAATAGCGACCACGAAATAATTAAAGAATCAAGATACTATGTCACTCACACAGTTAAAGAACTATGCCGAAGGCCACTGGGTAGCCGGCAACACCGATGGAGAAGTACTGCACAATGCAGTAACAGGCGCAGCCATATATACTGCCGGTAGCGCCGGCCTCGACTTTGGCTCCATGATGCACTATGCCCGCACAGTAGGTGGACCCGCACTGCGCAGGCTCACTTTTCAGGAGCGCGGCCGCATGCTGAAAGCCCTGGCCATGTATCTGCTGGAGCGCAAAGAAGAGTTTTATGCCATCAGCGCCCTCACCGGTGCCACTCGTGCCGACTCGTGGGTGGACATAGAAGGCGGTATCGGCAACCTGTTTGCCTACGCCAGCCTGCGTCGCCAGTTCCCCGACGAGCGCTACTATGTAGATGGCGACGCCGCAAAACTGTCTAAGAACAATACCTTCATCGGCCACCACATCATGGTGCCGCGCGAAGGGGTGGCCATCCACATCAACGCGTTCAACTTCCCTGTATGGGGCATGCTTGAAAAAATTGCCGTGAACCTGCTGGCAGGTGTGCCCGCAATAGTGAAGCCTGCAACGCTCACGTCATACCTCACCGAGGCCGTGTTCCGCGAGATCATTAAGTCGGGTATCTTCCCCGAGGGGTCGCTGCAGCTAATCTGCGGATCGGCGCGTGGCATTCTGGACCATATAGAAACACAGGACATTGTCACCTTCACAGGGTCGGCATCTACGGGCCGCATGCTCAAATCGCACGCGCGCATCCTGTCAGAGTCTGTTCCCTTCAACATGGAGGCCGACTCACTGAACTGTTGCATACTGGGCCCCGATGTGGAACCCGGCATGCCCGAGTTCGACATCTTTATCAAAGAGGTCGTACGCGAGATCACCACCAAGGCCGGACAAAAATGTACCGCCATCCGCCGTATCATTGTTCCTGCCAACCGTGTTGAGGACGTGACCATTGCACTGGGCAAGCGCATACAAACCACCACCATCGGCGACCCTTCTATAAAAGAAGTGCGCATGGGCCCTCTGGCAGGCATCAGTCAGCGCAACGAGGTGCGCGAAAAAGTGCAGGAACTGGCAAAAACGCAAAGTATAGTCATAGGCAACCTCGACAACTTTGAGGTAATGGGTGCCGACAAAGAAAAGGGTGCTTTCTTGCCCCCGCTTATCTTCCTCAACACCGATCCGTTCAAAAACGTGGCATGCCACAACATAGAAGCTTTCGGACCTGTATCTACCATAATACCATACAACGGTCTGGACGACGCCATAACTCTTGCCAAGATGGGTATGGGGTCGCTGGTATGTTCTGTCGTTACTGCCGACGATAATGTGGCGCGCGAGGTGGTACTGGGTGCTGCCAGCATGCACGGCCGCATACTGGTGCTCAATGCCGACTGCGCCAAAGAAAGCACAGGTCACGGGTCGCCCATGCCGCTGCTGGTGCACGGCGGTCCGGGCCGCGCGGGCGGTGGCGAAGAGATGGGCGGCAAGCGCGGCGTAATGCACTACCTGCAGCGTTGTGCTATTCAGGGTTCGCCTACCACCATCAGCCACATCACCAATGTGTACCAGCAGGGTGGCCGCCAGCACGAAACAGATGTGCATCCGTTCAAAAAACACTTTGAAGACCTGCAGATAGGTGAAACACTCGTGACCGCCAAACACACCGTTACCGAGACCGACATCACCAACTTTGCCAACGTGAGCGGCGACAACTTCTACGCCCACATGGACGCTACCTCGCTGGAAGGTACCATCTTTGAAAAGCGCGTGGCTCACGGCTACTTCATCCTGTCGAAAGCAGCCGGTCTGTTTGTAGACGCTAAGAAAGGTCCGGTACTGCTGAACTATGGCATAGACGAATGTCGCTTCACCAAGCCTGTATATCAGGGCATGACCATAGGCGTGCGCCTGACCGTAAAAGAAAAGACAGCCCAGGAAAAACGCACACCCGAAGACATAGCCAAGGGCATAGTGAAATGGCTGGTAGATGTGTATGACGAGACCGGCGAAACAGTGGCCATCGCCACCATCCTCACCATGGTGAAGATGAAGAATCAGGACTAATAACTTGCTAATTCAGGGTGTTTCGTCAATCATGTGTTACAAGGATGTGCAACGAGACACTCTGAATACGGCTAAACATTGGAAAGCGTGGGTTTGGCGAACCTATGAGCTATAAAACTATTAGAAGCGTTTGTATTATTTGAGAAATTTAATGCGAATTCTCTATTCGCCTTTCTTCAATAAACTTCTTCCTTGCTCCGGATATTTACTCAACAGCCATTTTAATACTTCCAATTGATCAATCGCCTTTGCTCGACGCACCTGGGCCAATAATTTTATAGATTCTGGGCGGCCAAGAGTTAAATTCGACGCTCCTTCGTTACATACACTACATATTGCTCTGAGGTTTCCCGGATCATCCGTTCCCCCCATCGACTTATCTAATAAATGCCCTAGATGAAGTCGCGTTTTTCTATTCTGATCGTAAGGGTGTGGTTCGCCTGCGGCGGCACCGCACATTTGACATGTGTATCCGTTTCTGTCAAGAACAAAGGCGCGCGTTTCCTTCGAGATGTTTCTTTCAAGAAAAAAT
>JACSRV010000026.1 GCA_014879545.1 Chitinophagaceae bacterium
TGGAAAGATAAAAAAAATATTCGGTTTGTGTGGGGTTGAGTTCAGGAAAAATAAAAAGTTATAGCAAAAATTTGTTAGATGGGAAAATGTCTGTACTTTAGATGTATATGTTTGTGTTGCAAACGTAAATTCTACTTTTTATGAACAATAAATATACGGGTCGTGCGCTGAGGGGCCTTTCAGTAGCATTGTCGGTGGCGGCTCTTGCCACGGTAATTGGTTTAAATTCGTGTGACCGAAAGGCCGCTAAAGAAAATGCGGTGCGTGTTGCTCCTGTTGTCAATACAACATCAACTGCAGCGTCTGCTGCAGGGGCTGGTTCGGGTGGCAAGAACGGAGCAACGCAAGTGATGTCTTCCGTACTTACAGTTGCAGGTATTAGGCCCATTGCAGGAACCTCTGCAATAGAAGTGTTCTTCAACGAGAACGCTGAATTTTTCTCAGTAACCGACATAAATCTGATCGACGCTGTAAAGGCGGCATTTAGTGCCAACAAGCCGGTGTATGCGACGTTTGACCCTTGGCAGGGTGTGCTTGTGAAAGTGGAGCAACCTAATGACCAGCAGTTAGCTGACCTGAGGTTGAGGCCTGTGAATGTGGAGAACGGCAAGGCGATCGCTGTTGACCTGAAGAAGATGGCTGACAATGACATCAACGAACCACAGGCATTGGGTGTGATGAACACAACCGACCCGGGTTTGAATAATGTCATCCCTGATTTTGCAACAGCGCAGTTGATGTTTGATTACATCGTTCGTCAGTGTTGCGCATTGCCTGGTCCATATGGCATAGACAAGTGTATCTCTTTTCAGTATTGCCAGGATGGTTGTTATGCACGCGCACACAAAATGTGCTGGGTTATCAATAACAGGTACAAGTATGGCACGAAGAAGATATTCAGTTTCGCGAATGCCGGTTCTGATAAACTGTGTGTGCAGGCGCAGAAATGGGGTGGCTGCTGCATTCGCTGGTGGTATCACGTGGCACCGCTTGTGACCGTGCAAACACCTACCGGACCTAAGGCATATGTGTTTGATCCGGCCATGTTCAATCAGCCTGTGCTGCTGGCAACATGGTTGCATGCGCAGGAGAATCCTGCATGTGCAGGGTCGTTCACGCCGCATGTGACAATGATCAATGTGCAGCCGACATCTTCTTACACACCATCCGGTTCTTCAGGTCTTACCTTTAGCACCGATCCTACATTCTCTTCAACGAATTCAACGCTTACAACTTACGCACCGCGTGTAACATGTCCATAAGGTCTTTTGTGAACAGAAAAATGGTAAACTCAATATGCATGATCTGCATGTTGGGTTTATTGTTTATGGTAGCTGCATTGCCTGCAGTTGCGCAGAAAAAGAAGAAAGGTGCAGTGAAAAAAACAGTTGAATACGCGCTCACGGTTGCGGCAATAAGGCCTGCAACGGGTGACGATCCGTATATAGAGGTCACATTCAATGAGTCGGCGAGGTTTTACAGAATATCAAAGAACGCGGCTCCGGCCTATATAGATCTGTTGCGGGAATCGGAGAAGACGGGCAAACCTGTATTGGTGAAACGCGCCAACGAAGATGCCGATGTGATTTTGAGGGTGCGCCGCAAGTAGCCCTACAATAAACGGAGAAATGCAGCGCAAAGCTGGTCTGCTTTCAGTACCTGCCCGGTGCAGGCGCTGAGGTTGAACATCTTGCTTGTATCGCCGTTGGCGGCAGCCAAAACTGCTTTCAGCTGGGTCTCGATGTCGCCGGTTGCAATTGCGGGATGTTTCCATTCATTGAGAAGAGACGACAATGCCCCCATGTCGTGGCCCACGATCCAGATGGGTTTGGGGTAGCTACACAGTTCATATAGCTTGGAGGGTATGCCGACGCGCTCTGCTGACCACGGAATGACCATTGTGCAATTGCTGTTGTATATGTAGCGGTTCATGTCATCGGGGGAGAGCCAACCGAGGTAGTGAATAGCCTGGCGGCCAAGTCCGTCTTTAAAGAGCTTCAGGGCCTGGTCGTTTCCGGCCAGCAATATCTTTATCGATATACCGTGTTCGGCAGCCATCTCAATAACCGCGCGTAGTACGTCGAGCGATTGAATATCGGGGGAGATGGAGCCACCATAGAACACATTGAAGTGATTGCCGTGATTTGCGCGGAACTCAGCTTCTTTGAGGTCGGCAGGCGGAGGAACCATTGCCGGTACTGCATGACGTATGGTATTGACCGGTAGTTGCAGCCGACCTGAGTCTATCTCGGCCCACTCGGGTGAGATGTGTACAATAGCCTTTGCAGAGGATAGTACAGACTTCATCCAGCGACGACAATAGGGCCACATCTTCTTTGCCACCCCTTCGTAGATGGGGTCTTGAATGTCTGCCAGCCATTGTACATCGAACTGATGGGCGAAGTGTTTTGCGAGGTACAGAGGTACCCGGGGGGAAAAGCAGCCGATTATATGGCCCGGTTTGGCGATACCGAGTTCCGGGAAGCATCTGATAACGTCTGCAGCCCACCTGTAAGTACGGTCTCCACGGAACGCAATGTAATAGAGGGTCTCCAACTTGCGTGAGAGCGGATTGGTGCGGGTAATGCCTGTATCGTCGGTGGACTTTACTGCGATACGCCTGATGCCGTTGTCTTCAAGACTGATGTGGAACCGAGCGTCGCCACTCTCATTGCGATGGTCTTTATGCACCACTGTCACATCCCAACCGGCAGCGCGGTATGACTCTGCTATCTGACGCGGACGCTTGGAGAGGGCGGTGCCCTGCACTGAATGATATCCGTTGTATTCCCAAGAGAAGATCAGTAAGCGTTTCTTCATGCTTTATAAACCGTGTGTAGCCGTGAGTGTGTGTTGGTGATGAGGTGCCAAATTTACACAAAATAGTGGCATTGCACGAGCGTCATAGGCGATGCCGGGAGTGCCGGCATCGCCTATGACGACCTATTATAAAGGATGTTGGTTAGAATGTAACGTTCACTGTAACAGTGGTGGAAATACCACCGTTGCAAAGCGTGATGACAGCAGTGCCGGGGCCGGCAGGGACAACTGTATTGCTTGTAGCGTCTATGCTGGCAACGGCCATATTATCGGAGCACATTTTGACTGTGGCGCCGGCAACCGGATTGTTTGACGCATCGACTGCGGTAGCGTTGATGGTGAACGGACCAGCGGTGAGGCTGACATTTATTGTGGTGCTGCCTGTAACATTAATATGGTCTACACCGGGAGTGGTAGTGCCGCAGTTGCAGTCGCTGACCATAATGAGGCCCGCGCCTTCGGCGATGGTTGGTGATGCCACGTGTGCGATGACAACGGTTGAAAGACCGATAGTAGCTGAAGACTTAACCGTTACGAGGCCTGTTGCGTTAACATTGGCAATGTCGAATATTGGCACACCGGTGGTTGGTACTTCCCATGTGAGGCCTGCAGGCATTGCAATTGCAGATAACGACTTGGTAGTTTTGTTTACAGTATAAGCCTGTGCTGTGAACTGTTTTGACGAACCGGCGCCAATGCTGGCCATGATGGGCGTAACGATGATGGTGGTGTCAGGCAGGACGTTCACTTCGGCCTGGCCGGTGATGCCGCTTGCTGTTGCGGTGATAATGGTATTTCCCAGACCTTTTGCTGTAACCACACCGTTTGCGTCGACGGTGGCAATGGCCGGGTCTTGAGTAGCCCAAGTAAAGGTGCTGCTGACTTCAGCATTTGATGAGTTGTATGCTTTGGCGGTGAATGTAGCTGTTTCGCCGCGGAACATGTCTTTGCCTACAGGGTTGACCGCTACACGCACAACCGGCAGAGTAACTGATGGCATACCCACAACGAGAACAGGAACCACAACCTTGTTGTTGCCTGAAAGACCGTTGGCGGTTACTGTGATCACACATTCGCCCGGAGCCACGAAGCTGATGATACCAGAGGCATCAACGGTAGCAACCGCGGTGTTGCTGGACGTATAGGTGTATCCCGACACCGAACCGGTGCCCAGATATACGGCATTCAGCGGAATGGTGCCTGCGCCGGTGCTCCAAATGACTGCAGAGGGTACTACTGTGAACACAGCTGGCAGATAGATACCTACCGGTACCGATGCTGTGAGTTCTTTACCATTGACAGTAACCTTGGCGGTGATGGTACCAGCCCCCGATGCAGATGGCGTGAAGACGTTACCGGAGAATGCCCCCAGATTGTTGCTGACACTCCAGGTGACACCGGTGGCGGCAGTGGCGTTGCCCTTGCTGTCGACCACCTGTGCTTCATAGGTGAGTTTTTCGTCGGGGGAGATGCTTTGTGCCCCTGTTTTGATAACAAGTGCAGCTGCAGTGGCAGAGCTGTTATTGTTGTTGTTGTCGTCGTTTTTCTTTTTGCACCCGATGAAGAGGGTGATGCCCATGATGAGAAGGGCGACAATGAGTTGTGTCTTTTTCATGCGTATTACAGTTTAAAAATGGTAGACGAATAATATTATTCTGAGCGCAAATGTACTGGCACGAACGTGGTGAAAACGTTAAAGGTTGTTGCGAAAGTGTGTATAATTGTTGCGCATGTATGGGTTTTCAGTTTATTATGCATTTTGTATTGTTTTATTTATTTGATTGACGTCTTTGTAGCCTGTTGTTGCGACCGGGGTGGTTCGACGGGGCTCACCATAACAATTTATTGTTGGAAGTTGCGGATGACCAGCGGAACGCCCGAAGCAGCCAGCACGGAGCGCAGAGGTTCCGCCACTGCGCATTTTTTCTTTTGTGCACTTTTTTGCGTAACTAATTGGTTGTCAATAAAAAGGTGGGAAGTGGCTGCGCGGTTTGCTTCCCAAAAACTTCTCACTTATGCGCACCTGAGATGTAGTACATTTTCATCATATAGCCCACTTTGCCCCATTTTTCTTAACTTCTATTCAAGGTACAACCGTGCGTGAAGACAGGCAAAAGAAAGTTTTATGATAGTGCGTTTTCTGAGGCATGGTAGAAAGTTGTTTTGATGTAAGAACTTTTTCAACGCAGGTCGTCTTTGCGAGGAACAAAGCGAGGCCCTCGG
>JACSRV010000158.1 GCA_014879545.1 Chitinophagaceae bacterium
GGAGCCCAATTGGGCTCCGTTCTCTTTCCTCTGTCGGGAAGCTATGCCTTACCCAAATTTAGTTTGTTTAAGTACCGTATATAATTTTTCCGCATCACAAACTCTCTGATAGCCCAACCACGCTGTTTTTAGTCCAGGTTGGCCATCACCTTTTCTTCCTATATGACCGCCCAGTTGCCCTATCCACGCCATCGCTTGACCAAGCGATGGTGGTCGATCTGGAATGTTGAGGCTTTTATTTATAAGCACGTA
The DNA here is from genome assembly GCA_014879545.1 of Chitinophagaceae bacterium. Taxonomy (GTDB): domain Bacteria; phylum Bacteroidota; class Bacteroidia; order Chitinophagales; family Chitinophagaceae; genus Nemorincola. Next base: position 253 of record JACSRV010000158.1, read on the forward strand.
TAACGTTATCCATTGATCTCTGGTTAATACAATTTCACAACTCACATCGGGTGTTACCCTTGATTGGTATACCATCTGCATTATTCGCATCGCAGCTACGCTGTAGGTATGTATCGCTTTTTGAAGTGAGCTTGCTTTTTTCAGTTGCAGCGTTTCTATTCTTGTTCCACTTTTTAGTACAAAGTGAAAACGCTCAATAAGCCAACGATAACAATACCATTTTACACATTGCAGAGCTTCTGTAACGGTAGGCACATCCAAAGTTGTAAGTAATTTCCAATGGACTGGTTCCTTCTGCCAATCATACTTCGCTGCTTTTTGTTTTATCTCTATTGCGGTGAGTTCTGCACTTTCATATTGACTGCTATTGTGCACCGGCCTCAATATCTCAACGCGATGAAAACGAACCTCTACTACTATAGGAGTCGTTTTCTTGCCTGTCACATCAGGTATTTGTAACTCTACTTCTGCTGCTATTGGTTGATCTGCGATGTCTTCCCACAAATGACTGCCATCTCCAAGTTGCCTATTATGCCTACTTCTTATCAATAGGTCTGTATGCGCCTCGAATGCACTGAAAAACAGATCGTATATATCTGCTTCCCTGTCTGCTATATGTAGCTTTTCAATACCCGGACCTAAAAGTCTGTTAACCTCCTGCATCCCGCTGTACCATTCATAACTTTCTTTCTGCTCAAAAGGCAAAGATTTACGACGGGTCGACTTACCCAACTGTTCTAACGGACGGATCCATGTGTGTTGATATACTAAAGACAACGGGACTCCAGAGGTGCTGATGGCCAAACTGCTATAACACAAAACCCCTTGACCGTTCTTATTGTCAAGATATCCTAGTCCTTCCGCCTTTAAATCGTTATAACTTATATTACTGATATCGTGCGCAATCAACACTCTATTTAGTCCTTTAACCTGTTCAGCCCCCCAAGCCATAATAGCCTGTTGCAGTGACTCCACAGAAACATCCTCATTCCTGAAAAAGGAATAAGTGGCTTTGGTATCATACCATTCACCGTTTTGCTGAGGTATACTTCTGCCTGGTTGCTGGCTAATGTTATTAATGATAGAAACAAATCGGCGATTGCGTCTAATATCACCAAAATCAACATCTGGAAAGTCCTTTAAAGTTATCTGATGCACTTGTCTTTTTTTCAAAGATCATCACACCAGACATCTTTCACAAATTTGGGTAAGGCATAGGTCGGGAAGACAGGACAAGTTTCGAACCCTTTTATTAAGGACTTGCTTGCTTTGATTGCACTTTTGGGGATGATTGGGGAAGTATAGGGAACAACTGGCAAGAACTGGCAAATACATATCGTTGGTTGGAAGGACAACTTTCGAACTGCTAGGTTTGCAATAGGCAAGATATTCTTGTGTATATTTATAACCAAGTCGCACCTTATGGTCATACCGTATTATGAAACGTTCCATTTTTGTAACCTTATTAGCAGTAAGCATTATGACTGTGCATGCACAAAACACAATGCGTGCATTTGATGTATTAATTAATAAAGCTGATCCAGCATGGCCTCTTGTCCAAGACTGGATAGTTTCTGCAAAAAATAAAGTTGAGGTTTTACCTGTGGACACAACCTTGGCTAGAGATGCATTGCACAAAGCCCAGGTGACGACGCATTCGCCAATGGGAGCAATTATCTACATGACAGGAGGACTCCTTATTGACGATGGTTGGATTAGAATTCTTGGTTCAGGTAACACCAAACTCAATCGTACGCTTCCAGACTGGAACAAAAGTCGGTCGTTCAAGGAGTATGGAGAAACCCCATCATTTTTGCTCATTGCTGATGATGCAATTGGAGGCTTTTTTCTGATAAACGGAGGTTTGCTAGGGAAAGACTTGGGAAAGGTCTACTATTTTTCGCCAGACAATTTAGAGTATGAGGCACTTAATATCACCTATACTGAGTTTTTGCTTTTTTGTTTCAATAATGACTTAGACAAATTTTACAAGGGGCTCAGATGGACGAACTGGAGAGACGAAGTCGCACAATTAGATGGGAATAAGGTGTTCAATTTTTTCCCATTCCTATGGACGAAAGAGGGCAAAGATATCAATAAAAACTCCCGTAAGGAGGTGCCAATTGACGAGCAATACAGTCTGAATATTGAGATGAGGAAACAGCTTGGACTTGACAAATAAAACAATTCAGGGGGCCGAAGTTCTGGCATTTTCCGTACTGGATTCGAACCCAAAAACTGGCGAATTTGAGGAGAAACAAGCAAAAACGGGAATAAACTAGCAACTATTCGCAAGTTTATTCCCGTTTAAGTTAATGTCGGGGAGACAGGATTCGAACCTGCGACCCCCTGGTCCCAAACCAGGTGCGCTACCGGCCTGCGCTACTCCCCGAGTGGTATCACTCTACCGGTTATTCAACTTACTTTTTAAGTGGCGGTGAGGGCGGGATTCGAACCCGCGATACGCTTTGACAGCGTATGCCAGTTTAGCAAACTAGTGGATTCGGCCTCTCTCCCACCTCACCTATGGCCCTTTAAAAGTATGTCCCCTTATTTCTAAGGGACTGCAAAGATAAGTGAAAAGATGAAACAAGCAAATGAAAATCTCAAAATTCCCATATTCTCTTTTCTGTTATTTCTGCTGCCCTATATGCTGGCCATCTGCACCTTCTGCTGCAGTTCCAGCAGATTGTCTTTGTACTCAGCATCTGTCGCCATCAGGTTCTCCACCGTCTGGCAAGAGTGTATCACAGTTGTGTGGTCAAAACCACCAAAGTGATCACCTATCGTCTTCAGCGATTGCTTCGTGAATTTCTTCGCGAAGTACATCGTTATCTGGCGGGCCAGCACCACCTCACGCTTACGCGTCTTGGTCAGCAGGCGGTCATACGAAACATGGTAGTAGTCACACACCATCTTCTGTATGTTCTCTATCGTCATTTCCCTTGCGGCCGTCTTCACAAAGTTCTTCATCACACGCTTGGCCAGGTCTATGTCTATTTCTTTCTTGTTCAGCGTAGCCTGTGCAAATAGGGCTATCAGCGCGCCTTCCAGCTCACGCACATTGCTCTGCACGTTATAGGCTACATAGCGCACCACTTCGTCTGGTATCTCCAGACCTTCCTGGCGCATTTTCACACGCAATATCGCCTGGCGGGTTTCAAAGTCCGGCGCCTGTATGTCAGCATTCAGTCCCCAGCGGAAGCGGCTCAGCAGGCGCTCCTGCATACCTTCCAGGTCGCGTGGCGCTGTATCCGATGTCAGAATGATCTGCTTGCCGTTCTGATGCAGGTGGTTGAAGATGGCAAAGAATACATCCTGTGTCTTCACCGCCGATACAAACAAATGAATATCGTCCATGATCAGCACATCTATCAACTGATAGAAGTGGATGAAGTCATTCACCTCGTTGTTCTTAGAGTGGTCTATGAACTGATTGATGAATTTCTCCGCGCTTACATACAGTACCGACTTGTTGGGGTGCAGCCTGCGCACCTCATTGCCTATTGCCTGTACCAGGTGGGTTTTGCCCCATCCCACACCACCGAAAACCACCAGAGGGTTAAAAGAAGTGGCACCCGGCTTCTGTGCCACGTGTATGCCTGCCGAGCGGGCCACACGGTTACAGTCACCTTCTACATAATTATCAAAAGTGTAGTTGCTGTTCAGTTGCGGGTCTATCTGCATGCGCTTCAGGCCCGGTATCGCGTATGGTGTTTTTATGCTGTGCGGATCATCCCACTTCAGCGGCATGTCCACATAGTTATTGTCTTTGGCAGGTTTGCTCATGGTGCTGCCCGGCATGTTCACCGATGCAGGCTTCCTCGAGTTGCTCTCCATCATGATCCGGTACTCCAGGCGACCTTCTTTGCCCAGCACGCGCTTGATGGTTTTGCCCAGCAGTTCCACATAGTGCTCTTCCAGCCACTCATAAAAGAACTGGCTCGGCACCTGCAGGGTCAGCACGCTGTCAGTCAGGTTCACCGCCTTAATGGGCTCGAACCATGTCTGGTACGTGCGCCAGCTCAGGTTATCCTTTATAATAACAAGGCACTTCTCCCAAAGCTGCTCCGCTTCGGTAAGGAGGTTGTTGTTGATAGTATTGTAAACGTGTTTATCCATGTTACTGAAACAACTTTCGTTGGTTAGTCTTGTTTTTCGTTTCGTTCAAAAGATAACGGAGCCGACAAAGCCTTTCCTATGAAACCGGTAATTTGTTTCGTAGGGGTATTGTGAGTTTCCCTTACCTAAAGTTATTGTTTTTTTGCGAAGCCTCTACTCTGTTTTCACTATTCATGGTTCTCCGTGGCTGTTCACCAGCGGGAGGACGAAATTGCTAACAATTTGTTGAAAAAAAAAATTGTTTTGGACTTGTTTGTTTACCGAATCTTACAGAATGCATTTTCTATTCTGAGAAAATTTTTACGCAAACTATCGAAAAAAAATTTTGGTTTTTTCAGACCTTATCACTAACACGATTTTCCCGTTGGTCACATTCTTATGTTTTCTCTGAAACCCTTTACCCGTGCGCATTTCGGGGAGTCCTTTTTTTTCTGAGTTCCTTAGATAACACTATTATCCGACAATACAAGCAAACCGGTGAAATTTATTTTTCCGCCTCATCGTTCAAATTTTTTCTGAAAAGTTTCACATCCTTTCCCGCGCAATAATGACTGTTTGTGATAAAGGGTACATACACCAAATTTTAGGGGTCTTTTATTTCCTTTTTTTGCAGGTCCCCGCCACTCTGTTTGTCAGATTATTCTGCGTAATGTTGCATCGGTAAATGCAGTATCTGTGGACACATATCCGAACGCTCACCGACTCCTACTACGGAGCCGTTCCGTTTTCCCATTTCATACGCAATTACACCCGTCAGCACCCCAAACTCGGTAGTCGCGACCGCAAGATGCTAACCACTATACTGTATAGCTGGTTCAGGTGTTCGTCCGGCATAGTGGTGCCGCCGCAGGTTGCTAATGCCTTTGAGGTTCGCGTACTTGCCTGCTTGCGTTCTTGCGGGGTGGGTGGTCCGGCTTACGACAAGCTTTTTGCCCCTTTCAATATCCCCGATGCCGATGTGCCGCCGCTAAAGCTCGAAAACCTGTTTACAGAGGCCCTCCCGCTGTCAGAGGGTATCAGCAAAGAACAGTGGCTCCTTTCCATGACCCGGCAACCAAGGTTGTTCATCCGTGTCATAGGCAGCAAGGACAGAATCTGTAAGGTATTGAATGAAAATAATATATTATTTGAGGAGGTCGCACCTTCCTGTCTGGCTTTACCCAACGGTACTCCCATAGATAAGATCCTTCCCGAGACCGATTATGCCGTTCAGGATGCATCTTCCCAGTATACCGGCACATTTTTCTCACCGGCAGCCGGCCAGCAGTGGTACGACTGTTGCTGCGGTGCGGGTGGCAAGTCGTTACTCCTCATGGCGGAACAACCGGCCGTTCGACTCACAGTCACCGATAAGCGGGCCAGTATCATCAACAACCTCAAGGAGCGTTTCAGTCGTTATGGCTATCGCCGGCCCGATGCCCTCGTTGCCGATGCTGCCGACGCGGCCGCTCTCAGCAATACCCTCGGCACCCGTCAGTTCGATAATATAATATGCGATGTCCCTTGTTCCGGCAGCGGCACCTGGGCCCGCACACCCGAGCCGTTACATTTTTTCAATAGCGAGGTGCAGCAAAAGTTCCCGCCACTGCAACGCGCCATTGCTGTCAATGTCAGTAAGTACCTGCGCCCCGGTGGCAGGCTCATATATATTACCTGTTCCGTATTCAGGCAAGAGAACGAAGAGGTGGTGGAGCACATTGTAGCAAATACCGGCCTCAAAGTGCAGCACATGCAGTTGATCAACGGTATTTCCATCCTTGCCGATAGTATGTTCATTGCCGTTTTGCAGTAGGTAGTGCCTCACTTCCCGGGCATTGACTATTTTTGATCAAATATCAATGGCCATGCAGCTATCTATGCGGGGCTTGGTTCCGGCACATCTTGTTCAGCAGTTGGCGGGCCGGCCATCTCAGGTTTGGAACGCCGATGTCACCCTGCCATCAGGTGCCTGTGTTTTTGTGCAGGCGCCGTCGGGTAGGGGCAAGACTACGCTCATTCACATGCTCTATGGCTTGCGCGGCGGTTACTCTGGCACTATCTCCTTCGGTGACCGGAATATGGAACAACTTCCCGATGACCAATTGTCAGCACTCCGCGCACGCCAGCTCTCGGTCATATTTCAGGACATGCGTCTGTTCCCGTCGCTCACAGCATTCGAGAATATTGAGGTTAAGAGAGCACTTACCAATTCCGTTACAACAGAAGAGGTCTTGACCTGGTTAGCACAACTCGGCATTGCAGATAAGGCATATGCACAGGCCGCTACACTTTCTTTTGGCGAACAGCAGCGCCTGGCCATCATCAGGGCATTGGTGCAACCGTTTTCCTGGTTGCTCATGGACGAGCCCTTCAGCCATCTCGATATTGCCAACCGCAAGCTGGCCATCGATCTTATCAAAAATGTCGCACACCGCCACAACGCCGGTATTTTCCTCACCGACCTCGATGCGAACGACTATTTTCCATATACCCACACCTTTCTAATGTGAGTATGCGACAGTCTTCCATATTGACCCGATTATTATTGCTGCACAATGGGCGCACCCGGTTGTGGACTGCACTTGCCATCCTCTCAGTGGGCACTTTCTTATTGCTGGTCAGCGTGCTCACCTGGTCCGATTTTGATCAGCTGCTCTCCAACGAGCAAAGCGGCGGCACTGAAAGTTATGTTGTCATCGGCAAGCAGATCATCGAGCGAAACATGGGCGGGGCATCAGCCAACGTGTTCTCTGCTTCAGAGATCGCAGAGGTGCGCCATGCGCCGCAAGTGCTCGATGCCGGCGAGATCACTCCAGCTTTGTTTCCCGTCTACGCCGAAGTTGGTGGTCAACTTCCACTGCAGACAGAGTTGCCCCTCGCCTCTGTCCCCGATAGGTTTCTCGATGCTGTACCCTCCGATTGGAACTGGCAACCCGGCAATCCGAACCTCCCTGTCATCCTTGCCGCTCGCTTCCTCGATATTTACAACTATGTATTTGCGCCCGGGCAGGGTCTCCCGCAATTGTCGCGTGGTTCGGTTCAGGCGATCGGCATGCGCATGAAGGTCGGTAGCGGCACCAACGTGCAGGTTTTCTCCGCTCACATCTCCGGCTTTTCTGATAGGGTAGGTTCGGTCTTGGTGCCACAGTCATTCATCACCTACGGCAATTCCCGGTTTGCCGCATCCTCCGGGCCTGCTCGTGTCATGCAGCTCATTCTCCGTGTTGCAGACCCCTCAGATCCTCAGTTTACTATATGGTTGCAGCAGCACGGCTACACCACCGAGCCACAAGGTTTGCAGTGGAGCCGCATGCGGGCCATAGTGCAGTCGGTGGCAGCCGCCACGGGCGGTTTGGCAGCGTTGCTGTTGGTTGCTGGTGCGCTCATCTTCATGTTATTCATAGAGCTGTCCATCTCCCGGTCCCGTTCATCCCTGGTGCTCCTGCATCAGTTGGGCTACAGCCGCCGGTACTTGGTCAGCTTCATGGTGCGTCGTTTCGTTCCTATGGTTGCAGGTAGTTTATTCCTGGCGTTGGCTGCTACTGTTTTTGTGCAGGTCATTGTTTCTGCACGCCTGGCGGCTGCGCAGCTTCATCTGCCATCATTGCCGGGTGTTGTCGTTTGGGCAGCATTTGCAATAGTTTCCGCACTTATTTTAGTTGTGGTTTACAGAGCCATTGTGAGGTCTGTGACTAAGGTTGAAGTTATTGTTGGTCTGTAGTTTCGTCGTTGCCATCCGCGTTATCGGCTATTTCCCTTTCTTCACTTTTTTCTACGTGCGAAGACAGTGGAAGTGGTCTTTCCAGCTCGCGTTTGCTCCTTCTGATGAAAAGGATGTTGAAAACCAACGATGAAACGATAACTAACTGCATCAGTGATGTTGCGTCAGCCGAGAAGAAGAATTTACCCAGTATCGATAAGGGCACCAGGTCAGCATACGCAACATAATATTGCCGGTTGGTGATCAGAAACGGAAGACTCACCCCATAGAATACAACAACAAAGACGATGTGTGCTGTGTGAAAGACAGATGTGCTGTTCACGCCCGGCCAGAAATACTGTTTGATGGAGATGAGTGCCGTCACTAATAGCACAAGGTTGCATATCGAAATTACGAATGCCATTGTCTCAATACTGCCCGACGCCATGCCAGCGCCAAATGCGTAATGTGGAAGCAATGCGAGCATTGAGGTTGCCAGTAGGAGGCTGGTCTTTTGGTTCATTACAGGTGGTTGAATTTCGGATAGTCACGAATAACACAAAATTATAAGCATACATGCATATACTTCAATGTACGACACCGCATTAGCAACACATTAACGTCACTCCTGATGTTTCTTTTCCTGATGCTTCAATCCGCCTTCCCAGCTCGACATCGCTACGGTGGCTACACTGTTGCCAACAACATTGGTGGCAGCCCTGCCCATATCCAGTAGCGGATCTATCCCCAATAGCAGAGCCAGACCGGCCTCGGGTATATTAAACGTGGCAAGCGTACCCGCTATCACCACCAGACTCGCCCGCGGCACACCCGCTATCCCCTTGCTGGTTATCATCAGCACCAGCAACATGCTCATTTGTGTTCCAATGTCCAGATGAATGCCGTAACACTGTGCGATAAAGATCGATGCGAAGGACATATACATCATCGATCCGTCCAGATTAAACGAGTATCCCAACGGCAGCACGAAACTCACTATCTTCTCGTCGCAGCCAAATCGCTCCAGTTCCAGCATCAGCTTGGGAAATGCCGCTTCGCTCGATGAGGTAGAAAATGCCAGCAATACCGGTTCTTTGATGTGTCGGTACAGCGTTGGCACTCTTCCCCGCACAAACAGCCACAACGCGCCCGTCAGTATCGTCAGCAGCAAAAATAGTCCCAGGTAAAACTCACCTATGAACAATGAATAGGTACCCAGTATGCCCAGGCCCTGCTTGCCTATCACCGCCGTCATGGCACCCAGCACTGCCAGTGGCGCGAAGTTCATTACATAGGCGGTCACTTTAAGTATAATGTGGGCTACCGAATCAAGCACCGTTATCACTATTGCTCCTTTTTCACCCACCGCGGCTGTTGCCACACCAAAAAAGAGCGAGAACACAACCACCTGTAGTATCTCGTTCTTGGCCATGGCGTCTATAACACTCGTCGGAAATATGTGACTGATGAATTCCTTAAGGCTCAGCGAGGCATGTGCCACAGTGCTCCCGGTTACATCAGGTAGTGGTAGATGCATGGCTATCCCCGGGGTAAACGTATTTACCAGCAGCATACCCAGCACCAGACTTATCAGCGAGAAGCAAATGAACCATAACATGGTTTTGCCACCTATCCTTCCCACGGTCTGCGCGCTGCCTTGTTTGGCCACACCCACCACCAGTGTACTGAATACCAACGGAGCGATGATCATCTTCACCAACCTCAGAAAAACATCGGCCAATAACGAGAAAGGCTGTAACATGCTGTCCTTTGTCTCGGCCGATTTGTCAGCCAGATATGTGTTCAGAAAATACCCCAATGCAATACCGGCAAACATAGAGAGTACTATGTATAGCGTAATTCTGTTCTTAGCGGGTGGTGTATGTGCAGCCTCATTCATATGCTGTTCGTGGTCTGGTTTTGCCCACACAAAGTACTGTAATAGTATTTAATTAACTAAAAACATGCAGTTCCTTTGACGCGGTAACGTATTGCTTATTATTTTTACCCTTCACCACATGCGCTCCCCCCATGACACGATGTTTGTGTTTCCTCCTTCTTTTTTCTTTTTTGTTCAGTTCCTGCGATCAGGACGACAGATTCACCGGTCTTTGGAATAAGAACTACAATCCCGAGTTTGACGCAGTCGCTTTTCCAACATGGAAAAAGAAAGGAAGAGAGCTTGTGGACACTGTTGCCATCAAAACACCAATGTTCATCCGTATAAAGAAGGTCTTCCTCAGTTACGAAATGAACTGTTATCAGTTCGATGCTGCGCGTAACGCCATCGTGAAAGATCCCCGAATATTCGATTTCGTAAAATTCTCTAAGGAAGACGAATACACCCTCATGTCCGATAATCGAGCCTCGAATATTGTTACAGATAAGCGCGTCATCGTTCAGATAGACCCCGCTACAGGCAACTTGTCCATGTCTTTCTCCGTGCCCGAGGACAATCAGCCACACGAAAAAAATGCCCGCGCCACCTTCCGCAGTATGTTCGGGTCCACTTACCACAAATTGATGGATATCCGGCGCAAATCCGCCGACCCCGATCTGCTGGATCAAAAGCTGAAATCAGACCACCTTATCCTTGGCGAATGATGCCATGGCGATATCTGAAAAATTCAGTAGATTTAGGGTATGATAGCCCGGTTGTTTGATATCGTAAGGCAGCGCAGTGAGCAAGCTCCCGCAGCTACCATGTTAGCTGCCAAAGAAAATGGTAATTGGCGCACCTATTCTTGCAGCGATGTATGGAGAACAGCCTCGCAAATGGCCGGGGGGCTGCTTTCATTGGGCCTAGCCAATGAGCTGCTGCAGCCAGAGCATCAGGAGAAGATAGCGATCATCTCCCCAAACCGCCCCGAGTGGATCATCACCGATGTGGCCGTGCAGCTTACCGGCGCGGTGCTCACTCCGGTTTATCCTACTATCAGCCCTGCCGAGTTGACCTACATCCTGGCCGAAGCCGGTGTGCGCATAGTGTTTGTGGCTAATGCCGAGATATACGAGCGCTTCAAAGACGCATTGAAAGAGGTGCCTTCTATCACACGCGTTTATTCATTCGATAGCCTGCCCGGCGTGGCCCACTGGACCGAATTGACAGCAGCCGGCACCACACACGATGAGGCCCTTGCCGCACGTGTCGGTCCGGAAACTTTGGCCACTATAATCTATACCTCCGGCACAACGGGCAACCCCAAGGGCGTTATGCTCACCCATCGCAACATTGCATCCAATGTCCACGACTCTATGCCGGTATTCACATTTGCCGGCGAGGGCGACAAAGCACTGAGCTTCCTTCCGCTCAACCACATTTTCGAGCGGATGGTCACTTATGTATACCTCAACAAAGGCCTTGCTGTGTACTATGCCGAGAACATGGACACAATAGGTGCCAACCTCAAAGAGGTAAAGCCTGTTGTATTTACCACCGTTCCCCGCCTGCTCGAGAAGGTGTACGAGCGCATCATGAACACGGCCATGGAATTGAAGGGCATCAAAAAGGCCCTGTTCTTCTGGGCGCTGGCATTGGGCAAGCAATACGACAATGCTGTTCCTGGTTCGCCCTGGTATCGACTTCAGCTATGGCTCGCCAACAAGATCATCTTCAGCAAATGGCGCGAAGCACTGGGCGGCAGTGTTAAAGCTATCGTCACCGGCTCTGCCGCATGTCAGGAACGATTGGCGCGCATATTCAGTGCTGCCAACATCACTATAATGGAAGGTTACGGCCTTACCGAGACCTCTCCGGTCGTGTCCGTCAACCGCTTCGAAAGCGACGGCCGCCGCATTGGTTCCATAGGTCCGCTTATAGACAATGTTGAAGTGAAGTTGGCCGAAGACGGAGAAATACTCGTCAAAGGTCCCAACATCACTATCGGCTACTACAAACACCCCGATCTAACCGCTGCTGCCTTCAAAGACGGTTGGTTCTGCACCGGCGACATTGGTCAGTGGGTCGAGGGGCGTTTCCTCAAGATCACCGACCGCAAGAAGGAGATATTCAAAACTTCCGGCGGTAAGTATGTGGCACCTCAGGCCATCGAGAACCGCATGAAGGAGAGTATCTACATCGAGCAAATGATGGTGACAGGTGCCGGGCAGAAGTTCGTTGCCGCACTCATTGTGCCGTCGTTTACCAATCTGCGCAAATACCTCCGCGAGCACCATCCGGAAATAAGCCTCCCTACCTCCGACACGGAATTGCTGAAACTACCCGAGGCTACAGCGCAGGTGCAGCACCAGGTCGATAAGTACAACGAGCTGTTCAGTCATCCCGAGCAGGTTAAGAAGTTCTGTCTGCTGCCCGCTGAGTGGACCATAGATACCGGCGAACTCACTCCTTCGCTCAAAGTGAAGCGCAAGGTCATAGAACAGAAATATGCCCGCGAGATAGAGCAGTTGTACGCTGTCTGATTCTCCGCCCTTTTGGATGTACATTTGCGCCGGTAATTCCCACACAGCAATGATACAGCGCAAATCAATGGACGATCTCGGCCGAATAGACGCCACTCAGGCGCATTCGGCACAAAAGCACCCCATCATCGTTATACTCGACGATGTGCGCAGCATGCAGAACGTCGGCTCTGTTTTCCGCACCTGCGATGCCTTTGCGGTGCAGGCACTCTATCTCTGCGGCTACACACCGCAACCACCTCACCGCGACATTCACAAGACCGCCCTCGGTGCCACCGAGACTGTCTCCTGGAAACACTTCCCCGATGTGGCCGATGCCATTCGCGCCGCCCGTCAGGAAGGGTTCCGTATCCTCTCGGTAGAGCAAGCCCACAACAGTACACAACTCCAATCTGCCGCTTATGACGGCAGTAAGGTCGCATTGATCCTCGGCAACGAGGTCACCGGTGTCAGCGATGCCGCTCTGCAACTATCAGATGGCTGCCTCGAGATACCGCAGTGGGGTAGCAAACACTCGCTCAATGTGTCGGTAACTGCTGGTATTGTGTTATGGGAACTGGTAAGGGCAGGCGCACCTAAAGACCGCTGAAATACCTGATCTCATCAGTCAGGTCCAGCACAGGGTGTTGTGCTGCAAGTAACTCCGTCTTTTTCATATAGCTGGTCAGGAACTTCCTGTGCGCCTCCGTATCCGGAAAGCGCGTCCTGTGTGCTTTTGCCGTCATTATCTCGTGCACCTGTTGCATCACCGGCACTGCATCTTTAGATATACAGGCCTTTACAAAGTGCTCCCACACAAAGGTGGTGGCCATGTAGTTGGGGTGCACAAAGTCTATGTCATAGAAGCGGTAGTCCCTCAGCACGTCTATGATCAGTTCATAGGCCGGGAAGTAATGAGCTATGTCGTGTCTGCTACATAGTTCATGCACAGCCTCTATCAGCCGTGCCTTGCTGCGGTTGTTGTCCACAACTCCATCGCGTATATGGCGCACCGGACTTATAGTGAACAGTACCTGAGCAAACGGATTGACCGCTTTCAGCTTGTTGATCGTGCTGTCCAGCGCGGCTATGATGTCGTCAATGGGCAGCAGTCGCTTCTCAAACCATTGCGCAGGTGCCCGGTGGTTATTAGCTACATGTTTGCCGTTCTCCTTCAGGTAATACTGAAACGCCGACCCCAGCGTGATGATCACCCTGTCGGCCTTGCGGATGAATGCGGCAGCCTGTGTTTGCGCATCATTAATTCCCTGCAATGCTGCAGCCTTGTCAGTGTTCGAGAATCGGGTATGGTGGTCCCAGCTGTTCCACAGTTCGTTCAGATAAAACAGCTCATGTTCTTCATACTGCTTTCCATCTATGTAGCTGTCCAGGCTCTGCGCCACACTCAGCGGATTGAACAAAATGCCGTGCGGGTTCTGCAATACCCTGAACTTATGTTGCGCCAGCCTGTCCGACATGTGTTCTGTAAAGCACGACCCTATCAGCAGTATATTGTCCGAATAGATGATCGGTTGCTGCAGTACAGGGACATCGGGTGTTAAAGACAGTTGCATAAGCGAAACAGATTACTACACAGGGCTTGCCTGCTGCTTACTCTTCCATGAAGTTGAGGTCCTTACCAAAGGTCTCTTCGGTCATTAATACAGCCGTGATGCTGATAGCCATTACCACAACCCCCGTCACCGCCGCCGCATTGATGTAGCTGAGTGAAGGCTGCAAACCGTTGAACAGCATGATGATCAACGGCAACGACCCACGCACCATATTGGGTACAGTAGTTGCGGCGGTTGCGCGCAGGTTGGTACCGAAGTGCTCGGCCGCCATGGTCACGAACAGTGCCCAGAACCCCGTGGCAAAACCCATCAGCATACATATTGCATACATGCCCGTGGCGGTGCCATTCTCCTGGAAAAAGTAAAGTGCTATCGAGATCACCGTCAGAGAATAGAACAGGTACAATGCTTTTTTGCGACTGCCCAGCCAGTGACTAAGGAAACCAATGAGCAGGTCACCGATAGAGATAGCCACATAGGCCAGCATAATGGACTTACCCGGATCTACCGGCTCCTTGATCCCGAAGCGCTCGGCAAATTCTTTTGAGAACGTTATCAGGACACCTATCACATACCACGTTGGCAACCCTACCAATATGGCCAGCATGTACTTTTTAAACCGTTTGCCGTTGTTGAAGAACATGAGGAAGTTGCCTTTCTGCACCTTTGAATGTTGTATGTTCTTATACATACCCGATTCAAATACGCTCACCCTCAGCAGCAACAGCATCAGTCCCAGAAAACCACCAATGAAATAGCATATCCTCCAGTCATAGTGCGCCGATACAACGCCCTGTGCCCATGTATTGCCACCCTCAGCCATCCAGTCGAACGAGTGAGCCACAAAGTACGCCGCCACAGCACCCGTCAGTCCCACTCCGGCCACAATGGAGGTGGCCTTGCCGCGGGTTTCCTTGGGTACAAGCTCGCTCACCAGTGTTATGCCGGCTCCCAGCTCGCCTGCCAGTCCCACACCCGCTATAAAGCGTGCAAGGGCATATTGGTTCACCGTGGTTACAAATCCGTTGGCAATGTTGGCAAGTGAATACAGTACAATAGAACCGAACAATACACTCAGCCTGCCCTTCTTATCGCCCATCATGCCCCACAGTATGCCACCGAGCAGCAGACCATACATCTGTATGCTGATAATGAATTTCCCTTCTGTATCTATGAGTGCATCGGTAAGCCCGAGAGACTTCAGGCTCTTCACCCTGATGATGCTGAACAGCAGCAGATCGTATATATCTACAAAATAGCCCAGCGCCGCCACTATGACGGGTATGCTCAGTAAGGCTGCTTTTTTGTGCTGCTCCATTGGTTGCCGGTTGCGTGTTTACGCCTGTTCTGCAGGCTTTTTATCTTTCTTTCCGAAGAACATTTTGAACAGCACCGGTGCTGTAGTAACGAAGATGATGATGATAACTATCTTTTCCAGATTAGCCTTTACCCATGGCACTTCACCCAGCAGGAAGCCCGCCATCGTCATACTGATCACCCATGCCAGACAACCTATAATGTTGAACTTCACAAATTTAGCGTAGTTCATTTCGGCCATGCCACCAACAATAGGGGCAAATGTGCGTACTATTGGCAGGAAGCGCGCCAGCAATATTGCCGCCCCACCTTTCTTTTCATAAAAGTCGTGTGCCTGCACCAGGTGCTTCTTCTTAAATAGCCATGAGTCAGGACGTTTCATCAGCAGGTGCCCCGATTTCTTACCGAACCAATACCCCACAAAATTCCCTAGTATACCCGCTACACTTATTAGTGTCATCCAGTAAATTAGGTTGGCAGCGGTGTTGCCGAACGGAGACATGGTATTGGCAATGGCAATGCCCGTTACAAACAGCAAAGAGTCGCCCGGCAGGAAGAAACCAACAAACAGTCCGGTTTCTGCGAATATGATAAACATGACCAGGTAGAGACCACCATGGTCAGTTATAAAGTTCATTAATTTGTCAGGGTCGGCTAAAAGCGTCTTTAATAGTTCTAATATCTCGTGCATATGTTCGTTCTTGGAGGGGTGAAAGTAAGGAAAAGTTCGCAGTTTAAGGATGGTGCTGCTCGTTGGTTGCAGGGGCGTCGACCTTCTCAGCGCTCCACAATATGTAGTGTCATGCGCCGCTCCGTCTCGCCGGTCACTTCTATGGTCACATCCAGGCGGGGGGCAAACAGCAAAGCGTCTGCTTTTCCGGGCCATTCCACAAAACAGTACGCGCTCCCGCGTTTGGCCTGGTCTATACAATCTTCCATGCCGGCATTTACAGCCTCGGCGGCGTCGCACAGGCGGTACAGGTCTATGTGATAGATCACCTCTTCCCTTCCTTTTATATATGCTGCATATTCGTTCACCAGCGCAAATGTGGGGCTGCTCACGGCATCTTCCACCTGCAGGTAGTTGCATAGGTGACTGATGAAGGTGGTTTTGCCCGCTCCCATTTCTCCGGTAAAGGTGATGAGCCGGTATGGTGCGGCATGTTGCCAGAATTCCGCGGGAATACTGTCAATATTGCCTAATGTGTACTCAAATGATATTGTTGCCATTAATAGTTCCAAAATTAGTTAATGACCCCAAATGTTTTACGACCCGATTATTTTGTCGGATGGCATTTTTCCCTAACTTGCCTGACTTGTTGTTCAAAGAGTTCATATTTTTCAGTCTATCAGTACTTTATAGTTAACAAAATAGCAATAATGAAGCATTTTTTACCAGCGATCATTGCCCTGCAGTTCATGTGGGCACCGGCCACTGCCCTTGCCGGCAACTACTGGAAGCAGGTCGATCCGTCGGCAGCGCCAAAGAACGTACAGTTGCAGCACCCCGACAAGTTCACTGTTTACCAGCTGAACGAGGCCGAACTGAAGGTGCGCATGTGGAACCTTTCAGAGAACCCCGCCGAGGCCATCGTCATCTCGCTGCCGCTGCCTGATGGCAGTTACCGCGACTTCAGGGTGTGGCAAACACCTATGATGCCGCCGGCACTGGCGCAGAAGTATCCCGATATCAAGACCTTTACAGCCGAGGCAGTGGGCGCACCTGCCGTTACCGCCAAGCTCGACTTCACCGTCTATGGCTTCAGCGCTATGATCTATGATGGCGAGAATACCTCGTTCATCGATCCGTTCGACAATTACCACGACGGTTTCTATCTGGTGCACTACAAGCGCGATGAGCGCCGCAACGACAATGACCGCATGCGCTGCGAGTTCCGCAATGAGGCCGATGAACTGGCCGGCGGCGAAGCCATGATGACCGCTGAGACCGGCCTGCCCAAGCTGGCGCGGAAGACCTCCAACGGTTATGAGCTACGCAGCTACCGTCTGGCACTATCCTGCTCCAATCAGTATGCGGTGGCCGCTACAGGTGTGGCTTCACCCACTATTACCCAGACACTCAGCAAGATGACCACCACCATGAACCGCGTGAACGGTGTGTACAATCGGGAGTTCTCAGTCCAGATGAACTTTGTGGCCAACGAGGATACCCTCATCTGGACCGCACCCACCGGCACTATCAATGGCAACGATCCTTTCAATGCCATCAACAGCAACGGCGCGTCTTGCCTCGGTGTCAATCATACCACCTGTACCAACCGCATCGGTACTGCCAATTTCGACCTCGGTCACGTCTTCACCACGGGTGGCGGCGGCATTTCCGGCCTCGGCATTGTGTGCAACAGCAGCCAGAAAGGGCGCAGTGTTACCGGCCTGCCCAGTCCCGTAGGTGACGGTTTCGACATTGACTATGTGGCGCACGAGATGGGCCACGAGTTCGGTTCCAACCATACCTTCAACAACAACAGCGACGGTAGCTGCAGTGGCAATGCTTCCGGCAATTATGCCTACGAGCCATCCAGCGGTTCCACCATTCTCGCGTATGCAGGCATCTGCCCGTCCGACAATGTGCAGACACATAGCGATGCCTACTTCCATGCATCCAGCCTGGTGCAGATACAGAGCAAACTGGCAGGCTCGCAGAATGTGTGCGCCGTGCGTACTGCTACAGGCAACAAACTCGTGTCGCTGGCACCATTCACCGCCAGCTACAAGATCCCCTACAAGACACCGTTCGAGCTAATCGCTCCTACAGCTGTCGACTCTGTTGCCGATACCTCTGTGACCTATTGCTGGGAGCAGTGGAACCGTGGCGACTTCGGTTCACGTATCAAGGACACCTATTTCCGTGGTCCCATCTTCAGGTCCTACAGTCCCAAGAAATACGATCCGCTGCGCACCTTCCCCAAACTCAGCATGATCCTCTCGGGCAATCTTACTGCTGTTACAGCCAGTGGTGCGCTGGGCGAGAAAGCGCCCGATACTACCCGTTTCCTCACGTTCAAGCTCACAGTGCGCAACATCTTCACCGGCACAGGTTGTTTCCTCTTCCCCGATGATACCGTGCACATAGACGCCATTACAACAGGTGCCGCCAACAACTACGGGGGCTTCAAGGTGACCAGCCAGAACGGGTTCGGAATCACCTATGCGGGTGGTAGCACACAGACCATTACGTGGGATAAAGTTGGCACCGATGGCGCACCCTACAATGTTGCCAATGTGAAGATCTATATGTCTACCGATGCCGGTGTGACCTGGCCTTATACAGTGGGCACTTTCCCCAACACCGGTAGTGCCACCATCACAGTTCCTAATCCACCTGCTACCAGTGCAGTGGTGCGCTTCAAGGTGAAGGCGGAGAACAATATCTTCTTCAACATCAATACCAAGAGTGTTACTGTGACCAACAATCCCGGCCTGCCCACGGGTATCACCCAACCTGCAGGCACATTGGCAGCCACACTCAAAGTGTATCCCGTACCTGCGCACGATGTGTTGCAGATCACCACAGGTACCGGCGGCAACTCATTCCTCAGCATCATCAGCAGCACCGGCCAGATGATGTGGAAGGGAACCATAGGCGCCGCTGCCGAAGTACCGGTAGCCAACTGGGCGCGCGGCATCTATTTTGTACGTGTCACCGATGCTGCCGGCGGCGAGCAGGTGGCCCGCACCGTGGTGTTGGAATAACCGACCCTCAGTTTAATTTATCAGAAAGCTGTTCCCAACGGAGCAGCTTTTTTTGTTTCATGGTAAAACACTCCAGGACCTGGTCTAGGTGATCTTTCTTGCCCGGGATCCGAAATATAACCGGGATTGTAGCATTAAAAGCCTACCTTCAACGAGTACCGCTCTTAAAAAAACGATTACTATGGTAACAACTCCTGAATTACGTCGTCAGTTCGAATCTGCATTCTCCAAGATCGTTAGGTCATTGGAACCCGGTATTCAGAAGAAATGGGGTGGCTCCATGACCTGGAAAGATGACAGGTCTTATCCCGAGATACACCCCGATCTCATAAAAGACTTTACGCCACAGGCCAGGGCAGCCTACGTTTCTCTGCTCAATAAGCTAAGCCGTGGTCGCATCTGATTGGTATTTTTTTGCCGCCGGCAGCTGTTTGATCGGGAAACTTTGTCCTGTCATTCTTTAATCCTATAAATCAAGGTTCAGACAAAATACTCTTTCTGGCGCCAGTGTTTTTCACTGGTGTCTGCAACAAGTTCTTCCGGATGTTCCGTAGGGCATCCACTCGTCCTCGTTTGCAACGAGGATGTGGCGGTTCAGCGTTTGTAACGCTCGTTCGTCTCCCATCCCTATAGAACTCCGTCTCCGACGGCATTCATTGCTACGAACGTTCAATTTCTTTTTCAGAACACAGTCGGCGAGACTGCTTTTCGTCCGTCTGTTACGCGCCTCTCGCCCTTCGCAGGGCCTCATCACCATCAAAGATCGAAACCAGACAGTATTCCCAACCTGCAAACATTCAATCTCAACTTTTAATTTATCTTTTTATCTAAATGCAACACAATTCTCCCTGTACTAAGATGCAAACCATTAATTGTGTCAATGACGAAACATTCTACCTGATATTTCTGGTTTTCATGTAGATCAGGAAAGAGTTGCGCGTAATTTTTGGGCATATATATGTATCTGTCAAATTTATCATCTCCAAGATAAAAAGAGAACTCAACAAGCGGTATTTTCTCGAAAAAATTGCTTTTAACGACTTTAGTTACAGTCCCAACAACTGTGTATGTCATTTCACCTTCCTGAAAAATTGGATGCCAATAGTCTATTTCTACTTCTTCAGGATTATCGGCATTATATCGCATCGTGTATTTTTCCCCTTCGACAGCAGTACTAATACGTCTGTAAAATGGCGCCGAAAATACTGCACCATCAACTTGGTAATAGATATAACCATGATTATATCCCTTGGGTTTATGTGTCCCAACTGTTTCGATCCATCTTTTTTCTTTTTTTGTTTTCGTCTGCTGGCCAAAAATTATTGTGCAAACCAAAAGTAAAATCAGCCCAACGATAGCAACGTGTTTCATATATTGTTTCATTCCTTCTGCTATAAGTCTCCCGCCCTTCCGTCGGCTATGAGTCTCTCGCTTTTCGCGAGGACTTGTAGCCGGCAACGATAGAACGCTAATGTTTTGT
Organism: Chitinophagaceae bacterium; assembly: GCA_014879545.1. Taxonomy (GTDB): domain Bacteria; phylum Bacteroidota; class Bacteroidia; order Chitinophagales; family Chitinophagaceae; genus Nemorincola. Next base: position 20,540 of record JACSRV010000158.1, read on the forward strand.
CCTCATATGGTGCTTGTGTCGATGCACCGCTTACTATAACATTCCCTTTTCTTTCCAGTACTGTAATGGGGTAGTGTAGGCATGTTGCTTGTTGGAACTCTTATAAAGCCACTGCATCATCAGGTCTTCCATATCGTCCGTTGCAATGTGCTCATAGTTGTTGGCTTTGCTGCACATATATTCTAGTTGCATCTTTATTTCATTCATGTAGCCCAGCATACGCCTACTGTTTGTTTTTGACACGACATAGTCCTCCGTTAGTGCGGTTTCCCATCCTATGAACTCAGTCCCGAATCCGTAACGCTGCAATACCTTCGGAAGTCTGTCCTTGAATTCTTCCCAGGTTCCTTTTATCGTTTTTCCCCGGCATACAACGGTGAGTAACGACGGCTCATGAAAATAAGTGACAAGCATTTTTCCGGCATATCCTGTTGGCTGTATTGTGCAATACCAACTATGAAGCATCTGCCCCGCCGTTGCTTCCGCTATGTGCAGCGGCGCGCTGATCCGTGAGGTATTTAATAATTTCTGAGTCGCGTGCAGATGCAACATAACGGTGCAAATTAGGAGATATGTGTGATTTATCACCTCATTTGGCGACTGTGTTTTTCACTCGTTTATGTTTCCTGTCCTTTGAGGACGGGCGTCAACAACAACTTACCCAACGACAGTGATTATCGAGAAAATGTGTAAATCTGTTTCAATACTCGCGCATCTTATCATCTTTTAATCCTATCAGTAATTATGTAAGAAAAGCATAGTGCAGTGTGCAGTCACCGAAAAGTGCTGCAATTTTAATTAGATGCGATCTGTGTCGCCAATTATTAACATTAAAAACTGCACTATGCCAGCAACAAATTTCAACAATTCCACCGATTTTAAAGGACAACGTTTCTATATCGGTCTTGATGTGCACAAGAAGTCTTGGGCTGTTACTATCCGGAGTATGGGAATAGAGGTTGCCCGTTTTGTTCAGCGCCCGAGCGTATCTGACTTGAATGCTTATCTTACAAAGAATTTCCCGGGAGGTCAATACTTATCGGCATATGAAGCCGGATTTTGTGGCACCACGACCCATGAATTGCTTTGCAAGCAAGGGATAAGCAACATTGTTATTCATGCTGCTGATATACCGGCCACAGACAAGCAAAAGAAGAACAAAACTGATGTACACGACAGCCGATTTCTTGCTGAACGTTTAGAAAAAGGAGATCTCAGAGGCATTCATGTGTTAACACGAGAGCAGCAGGAGCTACGCAGTTTGTTTAGGCTCAGGGAAGCAAAAGTCAAGGACGTAACACAGGCTAATAACAGGCTGAAAAGCTTTTTAATGTTCTTCAACATAGAGTTGCCCGACCACATTGGCAGAAAGGAACATTTGTCCATTAAAGCTTTGCAGTGGCTCAATGACCTTGAGTTGGCTAGCAGCGCGGGTACCATAGCACTAAAGCAGTATTTAGAGGAACTTAAATATCAGCGTAAACAGCTATATCAGATAACAAAAATGTTGCGGGAGCAAATACAAGCTGCGTACGGTCGTGTCTTTGAGTGCCTTTTGTCTGTCCCGGGAATTGGTTCGATTACAGCAATGGGGCTGATTGCTGAAATAGGAGATTTTAGCCGGTTTAAGGATCCAGATCAATATGCCAGCTATCTGGGCCTTTGCCCTTGGGAACACTCTTCTGGCGATAACCGGCAGACCAAAGGAATACAGCCACGTTGCAACAGGCATTTGAGGCCATTGCTTGTAGAGGCTTCCTGGACTGCCATCAAACGATGTCCTCCGTTGTTCGCCTATTACAGCAAGCATGCCGTCCGAAGTCCTAAAGGCGCTATTATTAAAGTTGCACGGAGGCTGGCAATGATCGCTAAAGGAGTGGCAACATCAAAACAACGGTTTGACCTTGAAATAATGCAAAACATGAAACAGAAAAACACAACCAAAGACCACGATGATAAAAGGTTTTCTTCAGGCATTGCGCAACAGCATAAGAAAAAACAGCCCGGCAACAGCGAACTATTACCGGGCTGACATGCTTATACGGCTGCAATATCCCTGGCAGGTTGCTCCTCAGCAGAGCCCGCTTCCGTTTCTTACAGCACTATAAAAATAAATACAAACAGTTCACTTCGAACAAATGCATCTCATAACTTAAAAGAGGAAAACGCAAAACTAGGATTGTAGCAAACTACATCTATAAGTATACGTGCCTCTTTCCTTGCTCATACAATTACTTGCGGCATGACCGCACATAGCAGTCGGAGATTTTTTGAACAAGTGAACATAAAACTATATCTTTATGTGACCAGCATTCACATCTAACACTGTATTGCTTTTCTACATAGCGATCTTAGTTCAGACAAAACCGGATGTTACGTAGGGCATCCGGAAGTCCCTATAGAACTCCGTCTCCGACGGCATTCATTGCT
>JACSRV010000025.1 GCA_014879545.1 Chitinophagaceae bacterium
GGCAAGGGAAAGGAAGAGTTTGTGGATGAAAGGGTTGGCGGGGCGCATAAACAATATCCTGCAGTCACAGAGCAGATCGAGACCACCATTGCCCGAATGGTCATTTATCTGTACAGATATGCAAAAATGTACAGTAAAAAGGCGCTCGAAGGCAGCATCATTCAGTCGCCCGACGAATTTGGTTACCTGGCTACCTTATTGTCTTTCGACAAGCTATCCAAGTCCGAACTCATAGCCAAGAACATACAGGAAAAGCCCACCGGCATGGAGATCATCAAACGCTTGTTGGCTCAGGGTCTGGTGGTGCAGGAAGACGACCCCAACGACCGCCGCAGCAAGTTGCTCCACATTACCGACATGGGCAAGGGTGTATTGTTTCAGGCGTTCGGCAAAATGAGTAAAGTATCAGACCTGATAGGCGGAAACCTGAGTATGCAGGAAAAGGAGCATCTGGTATATCTGCTCAGGAAACTGGATCATTTCCATTACGATCTGTTCAAGAACGAGAAGGAAAAGACGCTCAATACGCTGGGTTGATTGTCTGCGTGTTAGGTGCCGGGGTGTCCGTCCTGAAGGCAGCATCGGAGCATACTTATTTTGCCTACTTTTGGGCAAAAAATTGAATGAACCTCGCAGATAGACTTTTCAGAATGAAGAACGAAAAAGCAGAATCGAACCTCAAAGCCGGTCAGGAATTTCTGGCGGCCAATAAGACCAAAGCAGGTGTTACAGAACTGCCAAGTGGTCTGCAATATGAGATACTCACAGAAGGCACTGGTCCCAAGCCTACACAGTATAACACTGTTACCTGCCATTATCACGGCACACTAATAGATGGTACTGTGTTCGATAGCTCTGTAAAACGCGGTCAGCCCGCATCATTTCCATTGAACATGGTCATCAAGGGCTGGACAGAGGGACTGCAGCTGATGGGGACAGGTAGCAAATGGCGCTTCTTCATACCACCACACCTGGGCTACGGCGACAGGCAGGTAGGCCCAACCATAGGGCCCAACAGTACCCTGATCTTTGATGTGGAACTGATCAGCATCAACTAAGATCAACTGCCCTTTGGCGGGGCAACTATCAATCATCAACAAAATCAATCAAAAAATGCAAGCCTGGAAAGATTATCAATCTCAGAATAAAGAACGCTTTCTCGATGAGTTGCTGGAACTGCTCCGCATACCTTCGGTAAGCGCCGATAGCAAATATAAAGGTGATGTGGCCCGCTGTGCCGATGCTGTAAAAGAGCACCTGCTGCGTGCCGGTTGCGATACGGCTGAAGTATGCCCTACTGCAGGACATCCTATTGTGTACGGCGAGAAGATCGTAGACGCAAGCCTACCAACCGTGCTGGTATACGGCCACTACGATGTGCAGCCTGCCGACCCGCTGAACCTGTGGCACAGTGGCCCGTTTGAGCCCGTGATCAAGGACGGTAAGATATATGCACGTGGTGCCTGCGACGACAAGGGACAGATGTACATGCACATCAAGGCGCTGGAGACAATGGTGAAGACCAACTCTATGCCTTGTAATGTGAAGGTGATGATTGAAGGTGAGGAAGAAGTAGGTTCTGTGAACCTAGGCAAGTTTCTCGAAGACAACAAGCAGAAGTTGAAAGCCGACATCGTGCTGGTGTCTGATACTTCGATGATCAGCATGGAGCACCCTTCTATTGAAAGCGGTCTGCGTGGTTTGGCTTATATGGAGGTAGAGGTTACCGGCCCTAACCGCGACCTGCACAGTGGTGTGTATGGTGGCGCGGTAGCCAACCCTGCAACCATACTCTGCAAGATGATAGCATCGCTGCACGACGAGAACAACCACATTACTGTGGCCGGCTTCTACGACAAGGTGCAGGAGCTTTCTGATGCCGAGCGTAAGGCTATCAACAATGCGCCATTTGATCTGGCCGAGTACAAGGCTGAACTGGGTGTGAAAGAAGACTGGGGCGAGAAGGGATACACTGCCCTGGAGCGCACCGGCATAAGGCCAACACTGGAGGTGAACGGTATATGGGGTGGCTACATTGGCGAGGGTGCCAAGACGGTGCTTCCGTCGAAGGCATATGCCAAGATATCTATGCGTCTCGTGCCCAATCAGGTGTCAGACGAGATCTCTGAGCTGTTCAAAAAGCACTTCGAGGCGATAGCGCCCGACTGTGTGCAGGTGAAAGTGACGGCCCACCATGGTGGCGAGCCTGTGGTTACGCCTACTGATTCGGCAGCGTATCAGGCGGCTGCAAAAGCCATCCAAACAACCTTTGGCAAGGAGCCTATTCCTACACGTGGTGGCGGCAGCATTCCTATCATTGCGTTGTTTGAAAGGACGCTGGGATTGAAGACCGTGTTGCTGGGCTTCGGGCTGGACAACGACAACATACACTCTCCAAACGAGAAGTATGATGTGGCCAACTACTACAAGGGCATTGAGACCATTCCTTACTTCCACAAGTACTTTGCCGAGAGCTTCGGCAAGTAGTAGTCGATATCAGAAATGACTGCAGGCTGTACCCATTGGTGCAGCCTGTTTTGTTTTGTATCGTTAGCTGTTGGCGTCTTTGCTGCGCACCGATATAGACTTCTGCAGAATCATTGAGTTAGGTATCGTAATAGATTCGCCATCGGGGGTGCGGATGTAAACAAAGAAGTAGGACAGGTCTGTGATCTCTCCTTCAAAGGGGTAGTCTTTATCCAGTACCTTTATTGTGTCGCCTATTTTCATGGGGTGATTGAAGAAAATGAGGATGCTGGATGTGATGTTGGAAAGCAACGACCACTGCGCGAAAAAGGCAATACCCAGCGCTGTGATGATGGTGCTGACAAACACCGCTATCTCGTGCTGGCGAAGGCCCCAGATGGCAGCCAGGAAGATAGCAGCGGTGAGTGTGGTAAGGAAGTTGAACGCGCGTATGATGATCTTGCGACGGGCGCGCGGCAATTGTGCTTTGCGCAGCACCCTGTCTATGAGTGATTTATTGATGTAGCTTACTCCTATGTAGCCAAGGATAAGCATCAGGGTTTCTATGAGTTGTACTTTGTAGTTTTCCATATCGCTGCAGATTCAATTTGTAGATGGGTACGGGCAAAGTTACAGAGAGAGCCGGAACCTGTTGTTGAACAGTTTGCCGGTCAGCAGGCCCACTCCGGCACCCAGCAGTCCACCGGCTGTAACATCCAGCGGGAAGTGAACGCCGACATATACCTGCGCATACGCCACCGATGCCGCCCAGAGAAGCCCGGCTACCCATACCCAGCGGGCCATATGGCTCAGGGTCACACCGCTGAACACTGCCAGTGCAAAGTGATTTGCCGCATGCGAAGATGGGAAACTCTTGCCGCTGCCACAGTCTACCAGCAGGTGGGTGATGGGCGCAAGAAACGGATCGTTGCAGGGGCGCAACCTGCCGAAAATGGGTTTTATGAGGTGCGCACTCAGTTGGTCTGACAGGCCGAAGGTGACAATAAAGCCTGCGCACCACAGCCAGCCATATTTGCCGAAGGTACGCGGCATGAACAGCAGCAGAAACAGATAGAGCGGTGCCCAGAACCACTGATTGCGCAGGAAGGGCATCACGGTATCGAGCGCGGCGGTATGCCACCTCGTGTTGAGGTAGAACCACACTTTGTGATCAATGTCTGTGAGCCACTGCGGCAGGGTGCTATGCATGCTTTTTCTTAAAAATCATAATGAGCCTTGGCGACTCTATAGGATTGTAGGGATTGAGGTTGTAATCGCCGAAGGTGCCCACCGGAACCATGCCCACCGGGCGGAACATGCGGGTGAAGTCGGCGAGGGAGAAGGCGGCCACACTCTCTGTGAAGCAACGTGGGTGGCCTTCGGCATCGGTGAAGCGGATCTCCTTTACAAAGTGGTTGCGCTCCAGCTTGCGGGTGATGTGGAATGTGTAGCTGCCACGCTGCACACTCTCTTCCGGCACCAGATTGGCCGATACGTATTCGTGGTTCAGGTAGTCGATAACGAGTATACCTTCTTCTTTGAGCGCGCCGGCGAAAGCACGTGCCGCCAACTCATGGTCGCGGTCGTGGGCGAAGTAGCCGAATGAGGTGAAGAAATTGAAGGCGTAGTCGAAGTAGTTGGTCACAAACGGATAGCGCATATCCTGCACATGAAAATCCAGGTGGTCATTTTCCTGCGCCTTGGCTATGGCTATAGCCTCGTGCGAAATGTCTATGCCGGTGACCCGGTAGCCGTGTTCGGCCAGTTGGCGGGCAAAACGACCCTCGCCGCAGGCTATGTCCAGCATGGAGGCACCGGGTGCCGGTTGCAGGTAGGTGAGCAATTGCTCTACAAATTCCTGCGCCTCCAGTTCATCTCTGTTCTGATATAAAATGCGATAATAAGGGGAACCAAACCAGTTTTCGAACCAATCCATAGTTTTCTGAGAAAAGTATATGTCAAAAGTAGTGATAAAGGGGCAAAGTGTCAGCGGAGGATATGGGTAATGCGGGTGCCTTGGTAAAGTGGTGCTACCTATTTGGTGAAGGGTGTAAGTTCCTGAGACGGTAGATATCGTTTCCGCTTCCTGCTGCGCACTTCCCATTTTGCAGGAAATTTTTCTTTTTTGCCACCCTCTTTTGCTTTTTCTGTGCTACTTTATTGATCATCAATTATTTAAGTCAAAATGGTGTGCGCTGCTCTCGTTGAAAACTGCGCAAAAACTGCGCACGTGCTTCCCATTTGCTTCCCAAAACCTGCGCACTTTTGCGCACTTGCTTCCCAAAACTGCGCAGGAGAGAAGTGAAATAAAATCATCATGTATTGTGTTTTGCCCCATTTTCTTCAACTTCTGTTCAAGTTACAACGGTGCATGAAAACGAGCAAGAGGAGAGTTTTATGATAGTGCGATTTTGGGGGTATGATAGAAAATAGTTGAGCGAGTTTCACCACCCCAGCCGTGCGAAAGACTATGCTTTCTCCGGCATCCCCATCCTTAACAGGAGGGGAGCTTTCCCTGAATTTCAAATTCCTCTTTATCC
>JACSRV010000024.1 GCA_014879545.1 Chitinophagaceae bacterium
ATTTTATTGACCGAGAGAAACGTTTTGGACAGGTGTGATACGCGCTAAAATCTCAGGAAAGATGTAACTGCCGGATCTACTATAATAGATTATTTTAGTAAACGAGCCTTTAAGACCTGAACCATTGTTCCTGGGCACATGAATTTCATCATATCCATTCATACCAGCGGATAAGGGCAATAGCTGCAGGCCATGTTCTGAAATAACTATTTTACTCTCCGTTGTGAAAGTTTCTATTACAGCAGGAAAAGTCCTGTTATATGCATCAAGAATAGCTGCGAGCTGTAATTCATTAATGTTGCTGTCCCCCCCCTACACGCTTATTACTTTTGAACCACGTTTTAAAGAGTATGTTGAATTGTGTCGACAGGCCCACCTCATTTGATTGGTGCATTAACCGTAAATGTGCAGATGGATACTGAATGTCATTCATGATTTTTTCCATCTCGGCTTCGCCTAACAAAACTTTCACCAGGTGTAAGCTTCCTTCAACGGCAGCAGACACTCCGGCGGTGATATAAATAAGGCCTTGCTCCGTGTATTTTTTTTTGCGCTGCCAGTTGGCTTTAGGAAACTCTTTCCTTTGGTCCTTAAGTGTACTTGCGTGTGACGTACAAAGAATGCTGTCCAGAAGTCCTGCCATCGCAAGCGTTCTGCTGCCTTCACAAATACTCAGTTTTCTGCTTAGAGTACTGGATTTGAGGTAAGATAAGACTGTGGTATCGGAATAATGATTTAAAGCAGGAATAACAATCAAAGCGGGTTGAAGATGCCGGATTTCTATTTTGAGAAATTTTAAACTATAACATCAAAGGCGCGAAAATCTCTTTTTCGCTAACTTTGCTACATGAGGAGAGTACTCGCCATATCACTACTGTCCGTATATCTGGTATCGACTACTGAGTTAGGTCAGTTGTTAAAGTTACCAGTACTCATAGAGCATTATTTCGAGCACAGAGAGAAGAATCCTGCACTAACGGTGATGCAGTTCCTCAAATTCCACTACGAAGGCAATCACCTCGAAAACCATCCTCGTGACGACGATTACGAGCATGATCGCCAACTACCTTTTATCATTCATACCGAGGTTTTGAGTCTGAGTTTTGTCCTTGCACCGCCTTTCAGTTTCGAGATAGAGACAAAAAAGTCACCTATTGGCAAAGAACACAAGGTTTTGCCTCTGGATGATACACTTTCTGATAATGACTTCCTCTCTGCTATCTGGCAACCACCAAAGTACTGTTAATTTTTCTTAGACAGATGTTTTGATTGAATTCGCTTATGTCGATGCCGTTTCTGCATGCTTATACGAAACGTGTATTTCGCATATAAGGCTCTCCTTCGATTGAACATCTGCGTGTTTCCGGGCTTTGCACCAACAGCGTGTTCGGCAGATCCCGTATTCCGTTCATTATTAACAGTAGTACAATTTATGTTGGATAATATTATTGAGTTTTCCATCCGGAATAAACTCATTATCGGGCTTTTTACTATAGCCCTTATCGGATTAGGCTTATACGAAGCCACCAGGTTACCGATAGACGCACAACCTGATATCACTAACAATCAAGTGCAGGTCATAACGGTAGCTCCTTCATTGGGAGCGACCGATATTGAGCGTCTTGTAACCTTCCCTATCGAGCAAGCAAACAGCAATATCAACGGCATCTCCGAAATACGGAGTTTTTCCCGCTTCGGCTTATCATTGGTGACCATCGTCTTTGACGACAATACCGATGTGTATTGGGCAAGACAGCAGGTTGCCGAGCGGCTGCAAAACGTTCAGAACGAAATCCCCGACGGTGTAGGTACGCCCGAACTGGGGCCTATTTCCACCGGATTGGGAGAGATTTACCAATACGTGGTAAGACCCGAAAAAGGGTTTGAAAACCAATTCGATGCCATCGAACTGCGTACCATTCAGGACTGGATCGTAAGGCGGCAACTATTAGGTGTAAAAGGCGTTGCCGAAGTCAGCAGCTTCGGTGGTAAACTGAAACAATATGAAATCGCAGTCAATTCCAACAAACTGCAATCGCTGAACCTCACCATCAGCGATGTATTCACGGCATTGGAAAATAACAACCAGAATACCGGAGGTGCTTATATCGAAAAAGGCCCTACCGTGCTTTATATCCGTAGCGAAGGACTGATCGGCAATAAAGAAGATATAGAAAACATTTCAGTCACGGCAACGCAGGACGGTATTCCTGTATTGTTGAAAGATGTTGCCGAAGTGAAAACGGGCTATGCCACACGCTACGGAGCTATGACCTACAACGACCAGGGCGAAGTGTCCGGTGCGGTGGTGATGATGCTCAAGGGAGCCAATAGTGCCGAAGTTATCAAAAATGTGAAAGAACGTATTGCCGTCATCCAGAAAACATTGCCTAAAGGCGTGGTCATCGAACCTTTTCTCGACCGTACCAAGATGGTCAACAATGCCATCAGCACCATTGAGACCAACCTTGCCGAAGGAGCCTTGATTGTGGTCTTTGTACTGGTCTTGTTCCTCGGAAATTTCAGAGCAGGATTTCTGGTTGCTTCTGTGATACCGCTGTCGATGCTGTGTGCCATAATTATGATGAATTTGTTTGGCGTGAGCGGTAACCTGATGAGCTTGGGAGCATTGGATTTCGGGTTGATTGTGGACGGAGCGGTCATCATTGTCGAAGCCGTGCTACACCAGTTGCACGGAAAGAAATTTGCAATTGCCAATCGTATTTCGCAGGACGAAATGAACCATCAGGTCAGCAATTCGGCTACCAAAATGGTCAATAGTGCCGTATTCGGTCAGCTCATCATCCTGATCGTGTACCTGCCTATTTTCACGCTCGAAGGCATCGAGGGAAAAATGTTCAAACCGATGGCACAGACCGTAGCTTTTGCCCTGATCGGTGCATTCATCCTGTCGCTGACCTATATCCCGATGATGAGTTCATTGGTGTTGAGCAAAAAAATCAAGCACAAACCCAATTTTTCCGACCGCATTATCCAAAAGTTGGAAAACATTCATCACAAAGCACTCGCTAAGGTGCTGCATTTTCCAAAAATGGTTATTGGTGTGGTGGTTGCCCTGTTCATCGTTGCGGTGCTTATTTTGTCCCGCTTGGGAGGCGAATTTATTCCGGCATTGGAAGAAGGCGATTTTGCGGTAGATACCCGTGTATTGACGGGAAGTAATCTGAAAACAACGGTTGAATACACGCAGAAAGCAGCGCATATCCTCATCAGGGATTATCCCGAAGTAGAAAAGGTCGTGACCAAAATAGGAAGCGGTGAAGTACCCACCGACCCGATGCCGATGGAAGCGAGCGACCTGATGGTGATCCTGAAAGATAAAAAGGAATGGACATCTGCCAAAACCTTTCCCGAACTGGCTGAAAAAATGGGTAAATCCCTTGAAGCTGTTCCGGGCATTACCACTGGTTTCCAATATCCTGTGCAGATGCGCTTCAACGAACTGATGACCGGAGCAAGGCAGGATGTGGTCTGCAAGATTTTTGGTGAAGATCTGGATAGCCTGTCGGCTTATGCAGCCCGCTTTGGCGAAATCATCAAAACGGTACAGGGGGCTCAGGACTTATACATCGAACCCATTACCGGAATGCCGCAGGTGGTAATCAAATACAACCGTGCAAACATTGCCCGGTACAATCTGGATATAGCCGGTATTAACAAAGTCGTGAATACCGCTTTTGCGGGGCAAAGCACGGGAAAAGTGTACGAGGGTGAGAAACGTTTCGAGCTGATGGTTCGTCTGGACGAAACACAGCGTGAAAATCTGGAAGATATACGCAACCTGCTCATCCCAACGCCCAAAGGGATCCAGATACCGCTGTATCAGGTGGCTGATGTGCAGATTATTGAAGGTCCGGCACAGATCCAGCGGGAAGATGCCAAAAGGAGGATTGTGGTCGGTTTCAACGTTCGTGGACGTGATGTACAGAGTATCGTCAACGAATTGCAGGGTAAAGCCGATAAACAGATGGCATTTTCGCCCGGTTACTACGTGACCTACGGTGGGGCATTTGAAAACCTGAATGAAGCCACCAACCGATTGATGGTAGCCGTTCCTGTTTCGCTGGCATTGATATTCATTCTGCTGTATTTTGCCTTTCGTTCCGTCAAGGAAAGTTTGTTGATTTATACCGCCATTCCTCTCTCTGCAATCGGTGGAATATTCCTGTTGGCATTGCGTGGAATGCCGTTCAGTATTAGTGCAGGCATTGGTTTCATTGCCCTTTTCGGGGTAGCCGTGCTCAATGGAATTGTGCTTATCGCAGAGTTTAACCGGATGAAACAAATCGGAGATAAAGACCTGTACCAGATAGCATTACTCGGAACAAAGACAAGACTTCGTCCGGTACTGATGACTGCATTCGTGGCATCGTTCGGTTTCTTGCCGATGGCAGTGAGCAACGGTGCAGGAGCCGAAGTGCAACGTCCATTGGCAACGGTGGTTATCGGCGGTTTACTGTTCGCCACATTTCTGACCCTTTTTGTATTGCCCACTTTATTTGTGCTGTTTGAAAAACTTAAATTTCCCAAACTGACATTCGGCAGGAAAAGTGCAATGCTGCTTATTTTATTGGGTTTGAGTGGCTCGGCATTTTCGCAAAGCATCACACTCGAAGAAGCGGTAAAAATGGCTACAGAAAACAACCTGTCGGCAAAAAGCCAAAACCTGCTTGCCGAATATTATAAAAAGCGGACGGCTACCGGAGCCAACATCCCACAGGCCGTCGTAACGGGCGAATTCGGGCAGGTCAACAGTGGTACTTCCGATAATAAATTCGGGATTTCACAATCTTTCAGTTTTCCGACTGTGTATAGCAACCAGAAGAAATTGCTGAACGAAGAATGGAATTCGGCAGTGATTTCGGTAAACCTGAACAAGCTGGACATCCGCAAGACGGT
>JACSRV010000241.1 GCA_014879545.1 Chitinophagaceae bacterium
ATGGCAGGAAGCGTCGCGACTTATGATGGAGCAAAGGCTCTCATTGAAGCTGGTGCCGACAGTATCAGGGTCGGTATGGGTCCGGGGGCAATCTGCACAACCCGAATCATATCGGGGATGGGAGTGCCGCAGATTACGGCGATTATGGAGACATACCGCGCTGGCAAGGACGCAGGGGTGGCGATCGTCGGTGACGGCGGAATCAAATACTCAGGCGATATGGTCAAGGCACTTGCGGCAGGAGCAAATGCCGTCATGATGGGAAGCTACTTTGCATCATGTCAGGAAGCACCGGGAGAACATATTGAGCTACCTCCGGATCAGGTCCCGTCACGCTTCAAAAGCATACTCAAACAAAATAAAACAACCTACACATTCAAGTCATACCGGGGCATGGGATCCATTGCGGCCATGCAAAAAGGTACTGAAATCAAGTCCGAGGATGAGTTTCACGGCAAAAGCTACAAAGACAGAGTCCTTGTGGCAGAAGGCGTCGAGGGACTTGTGCCGGTCAACGGCCCCGTACAATCAGTAGTCGATCAGGCTGTGGGAGGGATACGATCAGGTATGTACTATGTCGGAGCAAAAACAATTCCCGAACTTCAGGAAAAAGGAGAGTTTATCCAAATCACCCAGGCATCGCTCACCGAAAGCCACCCTCATGATATTCTCGTTACCAATCCCGGCATGAATTACTGATGATACTTATCGTAGACTTCGGATCTCAAACCACCCACCTCATTTCCCGCAGGCTCCGCGAACTGTCTGTCCAAACTCGCATTATTGAGCCGGAAACTTTTTTTGATGAAGTAAAGGATATTGATTTTGACGGCATCATTTTTTCCGGTGGTCCGACAAGCGTATATGAGAAGGGGGCACCAACGATTGATGCCAAGATATTTGCACTCGGAAAGCCGATTCTCGGAATTTGTTACGGCGAGCAGATAATCGCTCATGTCCTTGACGGTGAGGTACGATCAGGCAAGAAAAAAGAATATGGCCCCGCGACACTTACAATACAAAGATCTTCCCCCCTCTTTGATCTTCCTCCGATCACAGACTCGCTCCCCGCTTCACTTGCCGTCTGGATGAATCACGGAGATGAGCTTGCAAGATTGCCAACGGGTTTTGAAGTTGTGGGCGTGACTGAGACGATTCCGTATGCGGCGATTGCTGACGAGTCAAGAAAAATCTACGGTGTGCAGTTTCATCCTGAAGTGGTCCACACGCAATTTGGGCTGCAGATTCTCAAAAATTTTGCGCTCATCTGTGGCCTTTCTCCGAAAGAAACTCCGATCAGTGAAGCGTTTGTAAACGACATGATATCTTCAATGCTGGTGTTTGACGAGGCGGCTTTTGAGAAGGTGTTCTCTGCTGCAGTCCTTCGGATGGGTTTTTATGAAACCGTGGTCAATGTGGTGTATCCGTTTCTGATAAAGACAGGCGTATTATGGACTACCGACAAGTCGGTGCCTGCACAGGAACATTTCGCTTCCTGCATCATCAGAAGGAAATTAATGGCTGCAACTGATGGTTTGTTGCCAGCCACAAATACATCAAGGTGCTTTTTGTTGTTTTTGCCTCCAGGCGAGTGGCATGAGGTTGGACTCATGTTTGCCAATTATATTATAAGGGCGAACGGTTTCCCTACGGTATATCTTGGGCAGAATGTGCCTACAGAAGGCGTGGCTCAGGTGTGGGCGTCAGGAAAACCAACTCACCTTGTCACATTTTTTACCGCCCCGCGCCCTGACGAGGAGTTATCTTTCTTGCTTCGTAGCTACTCACGTGTTGCGGCTTCAGGTACATTGCTGGCAGCGGTTGCAGATCATAGCAGACTGAAATTAAAGATGGGGAATTTGTCATTTCTCGATGGCATCACGTCGCTCGATAAGTGGCTGAAATAAGAAATAACTCGTCTGGTACAGTAAAATAAAAAAAACTTTGGCAAAGATATCGGTGATTGGTAGTGGGTTTTCGGGCTTGTCGGCGGCATGTTTTGCCGCTAAGGCAGGTAATGATGTGACTGTTTACGAAAAGAACAGTGCGATTGGTGGTCGTGCCAGGTCCTTTTCAGAACAAGGTTTTATGTTCGATATGGGGCCAAGCTGGTACTGGATGCCGGACATATTTGAGTCGTTTTTCTCGGAGTTTGGAAAAAAAGCGTCTGATTATTACAACCTGGTTCAGCTTGAGCCCGGCTTTCAGATAATATTCGGAAAAGATGATGTACTGCCGCTGCCGGCGTCAATGAATGGAATTGAGGAGGTGTTTGAGGCGATAGAAAAGGGTAGTGCAGTGAAGCTTAGGAAGTTCCTTGCCGAGGGAAAGTACAAATATAATGTCGGCATGAAGCATCTCGTGAACACTCCGTCATATTCTTGGTTGGAGTTTGCGAAACCCGACGTAATAAAGGGTGTGTTCCGTCTCGATGTGTTTCGCTCCGTAAAGAGCCATGTTGCCGATCATTTCACCGATCCCCGTTTGCGGGCACTTATGGAGTTTCCTGTGTTGTTCCTCGGGGCCATGCCCGATAACATTCCTGCTCTTTATTCGCTAATGAACTATGCGGCTATTTCTCTGGGAACATGGTATCCAATGGGAGGCATGGTTAAGATCGTAGAGGGTATGCAGCAGTTGGCAACTTCTCTGGGAGTGAAGTTCAGAACTAATGCAGCGGTTGATCAGGTCATGGTTGAGGGCGGCAAAATAAGTGGACTTCACGTGAATGGAGCTAAGGAGTCCACAGACGGACTAATAGCCAGTGGCGACTACAATCACGTGGAGCAAAGGTTGTTGCCGGCACAATACCGCAACTATCCTGCTAAATATTGGGATGATAAAACGTTTGCGCCATCCTGCCTCATATTTTATATCGGAGTGAACAAGAAAGTGAAAAAGCTGATCCACCACAACCTCTTTTTTGACACTTCTCTCGATGTCCATTCGAAGGAGATCTACGAAAACCTGTCGTGGCCGTCAGATCCGCTTTTCTATGTATGCGCACCATCGAAAACCGATCCGCACGTGGCGCCTGAAGGAATGGAGAATCTGTTCATTCTTATACCGGTTGCTACCGGCCTGAAAGATACCCCGGACGTGAGAGAAGAATACTATCAAAAGGTAATGAAGAGAATGGAGCTGCTCTGCGATGATACAATAGCCGACCATGTAGTGTACAAGAAGAGTTATTGTGTAAACGACTTTGTGAATGACTACAATGCATTCAAGGGCAATGCATATGGCCTGGCAAACACTCTTCGCCAGACCGCTGTGTTGAAGCCGACATTGAGAAATAAGAAAATAAAAAACATGTTTTATGCGGGCCAGCTTACAGTGCCCGGTCCCGGAGTGCCACCTGCCCTGATTTCGGGCCGACTGGCAGCAGAGGAATTGATCAAAAATATTTAACAAAGACACTCTATGAAACAAACATTCGACAAAGTTTCGGCACAGTGCAGCAAGCTGACCACCCGTGCATACAGCACAAGTTTTTCATTGGGTATCTATTGCCTCGACAAGCAGCTGCACGAGGCTATTTATTCTATTTATGGATACGTTCGTTTTGCCGATGAGATCGTGGATACTTTTCACGACTACCGCAAAGAAGAATTGTTCTATGAGTTTCAGGAACAGACCTGGAAGGCCATTGATCAGCGTATCAGCATGAATCCGATACTGAACAGTTTTCAGGCTGTTGTGCACAGGTATAGTATAGACGCAGATCTGATAAAATGTTTCCTCAGAAGCATGGAGACCGATCTCAAAAAGACAACACACTCAGCTGATTCATACGATGAATACATTGTGGGCTCGGCGGAGGTCGTGGGGCTGATGTGTCTTCGTGTTTTTGTGGACGGAGATGAAGCGCTTTACCGCAAGCTGGAGGGGCCCGCGCGTTGTTTAGGAGCGGCTTTTCAGAAGGTGAACTTCCTGAGAGATGTGAAAGACGACTATGAACATTTGGGTCGTTTATACTTCCCGGGAGTGGCATTCAAATCTTTTTCGCATTCCGACAAGGAGGCGATAGAAAAAGACATTGAAGAAGACTTCCGTGTGGCGCACGAGGGCATCAGGCAGTTGCCTCGGGTGGCTCGTTTTGGTGTATACGTAGCGTACGTGTATTACAGAAGTCTGTTCAATAAGATACGCAAGATCCCGCCAACACGCATACTAATGGAGCGTGTGCGCATACCCAATCATCATAAAATAAGTCTGTTAGTGACATCATATTTCCGTCACAGTTTCAGCATGCTGTAATATCATAGAATGGAGCAGGTAGTATTAGTTGACTTGAACGATATAGAGGTGGGAGTAATGGAGAAGCTGCAGGCTCATGAAACGGGAAGTCTGCATCGTGCCATTTCCGTATTCCTTTTCAATGATGATGGGGCAATGTTGGTGCAACAGCGCGCAGCGGATAAATATCATTCACCGTTGCTTTGGACAAACACATGTTGTAGTCATCCACGGCCGGGCGAAACGCCTCCGGATGCAGCAAGGCGCAGGTTGAGGGAAGAAATGGGTGTATCTGCCGAGGTGTCTCCTGCATTTACATTTGTTTATCGGGCCGATTTTGATAACGGGCTTATTGAATACGAATATGACCATGTGTTTGTTGGTCGGTTCAATGGTGTGCCGGTGCCTGATATTACTGAAGTGGCCGATTGGGAGTATGTATCAATAAGTGAGCTTTACGATAGGGTAGCAGACAATCCTGGGGCGTATACTCCGTGGTTCAGAATTTGTTTGGAAGATCACAAGGACTTTTTTCAGAATTTATGAAAGTGTATACTTTAGAGAGAGAGCAGACGATACCGGTGTCAATAGAAAAGGCATGGGAATTTTTTTCTTCACCGAAGAACCTATCGGTAATTACACCGCCGGAAATGCAATTCAAAATACTGACAGACCTGACGGGTGCGCCCATTTATACGGGAATGAAGATCGACTATATTGTGCGTCCGTTGTTTGGTATTCCAATGAAATGGCGAACAGTAATATCCGGTGTTGATAGCCCGCGCATGTTTATTGACTTTCAGGAAAAGGGGCCTTACTCTCTTTGGGAGCATACCCACACATTCGAGGCGGTGCCCGGCGGAGTTCTGATGAAGGATATAGTTCGCTACGCGTTGCCGCTAGGTTTCCTGGGCGGCATAATGCACGGGTTGGTAGTGAAGAAAAAACTGAATGATATTTTTAATTTCAGGACAGCAAAATTGAAAGAGCTGTTCGGTGATGCTAAATAATTGATTGTATGTGGCAGTTATATTTATTTGTATTTCTTGCGACGTTCTTCGGGATGGAGGCTGTGGCATGGCTTGCCCACAAATACCTGATGCATGGTTTTTTGTGGTTTTTGCATGAGGATCATCACAGGAAGGACCCGACGTCTTTTTTTGAGAAGAATGATTACTTCTTTCTCATTTTCGCTACACCCGGTATTTTGTCGCTAGCCATCGGGGTGTACACGTCACTTACTTTTCTGCTGTTTATCGGGTTGGGCATAACTGTTTACGGATTCGCCTATTTTCTGGTGCATGATATTTTTATTCATCAGCGCTTCAAATGGCTGCGCAAGACCGATAATGTTTACTTCCGTGCCATTCGCAGGGCGCATAAGATGCACCACAAACATCTGGGTAAAGAACATGGCGAGTGTTTCGGTATGCTATGGGTGCCTTTTAAGTATTTTGTAGAAGCAAGAAAGAGCAAACATGCCAATGCCTGATCGCTATTTGTACCTCGTTGTCGATCTGCTTTGCCTGGTGTTTCCGTTGGCATTTTCTTTTCATCCCAGATTCCGCTTTGTGTCGCATTGGCGTTATTTCTTTTTGCCTTGCCTCGCAACCGGATTGTTCTTTGTGTTGTGGGATGAATATTTCACGCACATAGGTATCTGGAGTTTTAATCCACGTTATGTGCTCGGGGTCTATGTTGGTAAGTTGCCCATAGAGGAGTTGTTGTTTTTTTTGTGCATACCATACGCTTGTGTCTTTACCTATTATTGTGTGGTGCGTTATTTGCCGGTAGATAATACAGGCAATGCGGGTAGGTATGTTGCTATTGCCCTTGAAGCCTTTTTGTTTCTGATAGGGATACTGAATATCTCCAAATTGTACACATCGGTTACATTTCTACTTCTGGCTGTTTTTCTTGTTTTTTTGGTTGTAATCCGCGCCAGATTTCTCGGTGCATTCTTTATAACATTCCTATTTATTCTGTTGCCGTTTTTCCTTTCAAATGGTGTCCTTACAGGTGGTTTCACCTCCGAGCCGGTTGTGTCCTACAACAACGCACACAACCTTGGTATCCGTATGGGTACTATCCCGTTTGAAGATACCTTCTATGGCATGCTGCTACTGCTTATGAACGTGGCAGGCTACGAGTATATGCTGAAGAAAAAGATTCAATAATAAAGGTTTTGCAGTTAAGAAATTCTTACTTACCTTTGCGCTCCCTGAATGCAATACCTCAACTGCCCAGGTGGCGAAATTGGTAGACGCACTGTGTTCAGGTCGCAGCGCCTTCACGGGTGTGCTGGTTCGAATCCAGTCCTGGGCACAAAAATGAGAAAGGGAGCGGTGAGCGAGAGCGAACCCTCCCTTTCCCATTTTTCCCTCGCTCCCGCTCTCTTTCTCGCTCAAAGCCATAGAGTTAGCTCACCTTTCCGATAATATCGTATTGTATTTATATTTGGTTTAAATATATTTGGAATGTGTAGGGAATAGCCGTACCTTGCTTGACGTTTCATTCAAGAAATTAACCAATATCCTAAACATTACCTGCATGACAAATCGTCTATTACCTAACTTATCTGTTGGGCTGCAACAGTCCTTCCGCGATGCTACCACCACATCCGCCAAATGGTCAAAAGCTTTACTCGTACTCCTCGGTTTGGTGTTCGCAGTGGGGCGGGCCGGTGCACAAACAACCGAGACGGGCCACGAAGTGGTTCGTGGGGAAATCAATTTCAGGGCAAAGGCTGAGTACTTGAGGCTACATCCCGAGCCATTGATAATACAATGGAAGGATACGGCGAGGAAAGGTCGGATACCTCTCCATTTAGATCCTATAGATCCTACGCTGCTTCGCGGCAGGCCGTCGGCGGCTATTCCGGTAATACCCCCATCCGCGCCTGCGCCATTTATGCCCGTGTCTCCGTCGCCGGACACTACATTCCAGTCTACGCTGGATAACGGTACCACAATACCTCCGGATACTCATGGTGCTATTGACTCAAATTATTGTGTCACGGCGGTCAATTCAGCTGTACGGATCCAAACACGCTCCGGAACCAGTGTCTCTCAGATATCGCTCAATTCTTTCTGGTCGTCGGTGTTGCCGGGCGGCGGGGCTTTTGATCCGCGTGTTCATTACGACCCTTACACCAATCGTTGGATAATGGTGGCTGTAAGTGGAGCCCAATCGTCCACATCTTCGGTTTTGCTTGCTGTGTCTAAAACCGGAAATCCAACCGGTGATTGGTGGCAGTATAAGATCACCGCCTATTCGGCAGGCGATTATTGGCTGGATTTTCCAAACGTGGGGATTAATAATAAGTGGATCACGGTTTCAGGCGTTTTGTTCCAGAATACAGGTGGCGGATACGGAGGTTGCAAGACCTTCATCTTCGATAAGTCTACTGTGTCATCCGGTGCAAGCGCGCCGTTCACAGCTATCACTCAGACCGGTTCAGGCAATATATGTCCCGCTATTACTTATAGTAACACCCTTGGCAGCATGTTCATGGTAGAAGCATGGAATGGTGGATCACGCGCCATGAGGCTGTGGAAGATCACTGGTAATGTTGGTTCAGAATCCATGACGTCTATCGGGTTTCCATTGGCCGACTTCCCTTGGTGGTATCAACCATTCCCGGTATCAGGTACGTCTTTTGGCGATAACGCGCCGCAGCTTGGGGTTTCCAATAAGATAAACAACGGAGACAACCGTGTTACGCAACTCATTTACAGGAACAACAGTCTCTGGTTCGCGCACACCATCTTCCTTCCATACAATGCTTCTGCTAACCCCACAAGGTCGGCAGTGCAATGGTGGCAAACTGATACTTTAGGAAACCCAATACAGATTGGTCGTGTGGATGATTCGGCTGCCGGTAAGTTCTTTGCCTATCCAACAATAGCAGTAAATAATAACAACGATGCCCTCATCGGCTTCTCGGTATTCTCAAGTGCCATGCGCCCCAGTGCGGGTTATGCATTGCGGCTGAGCACAGACGCAACAGATTCGATTCGCACTCCTGTTGTATATCGTAATGGTCAAAACTCATACTATAAGACTTATGGTGGTAGTAAGAATCGTTGGGGAGACTATTCTGCCACAATGGTCGATCCGGTAAACAATACCGACTTCTGGACGATACAGGAAGCAAGCCATTCAACTATCAACATGTGGGATACGTGGTGGGCCAGAGTAGTACCTACTTCATCTTGCTCTACTCCTTCGGTCTCGGGCACTCTTTTAGCTTGCGCAGGTTCGGGTACCACGCTTACCGGATCGGTATCCGGCGGCACTTGGTCCAGCAGCAATACTTCTGTTGCTACGGTTGGCTCCGCTTCGGGGGTAGTTGCAGCCGTTGCCGCTGGCACTGCTACCATATCATATACGATCAGTGGCGGGTGCGTAGGAACAGCGATATACACTGTTAACGCTTTGCCGGCAACCATCACTGGTGCCACTTCGGTATGCATAGGCTCCACTACAACACTTGCATCAACCACAGGTGGCGGCACATGGGCAAGCAGTAATTCAGGTGTTGCCTCAGTTGGCAGTACAGGTATTGTGTCAGGTATTGCAGCCGGAACTGCAACAATCACCTACACAGCATCGGGTTGTATACGCGCTACTGTAGTCACTGTCAATTCTTTACCTGCCACAATTTCCGGAACTCTGTCTGTATGTGTTGGTGCAACAACGGCATTGTCTTCAGCTACAACCGGAGGAACATGGGCGACCAGTGCGTCTGGTATTGCAACAGTGGGTAGCACAGGTATTGTTACCGGCGTTGCAACAGGTACGTCCACGATCTCCTATACAGTATCAGGCTGTCGACGCACAGCTGTCGTTACTGTGTTGGCGACTCCCGCAGTCATCACCGGTTCCACCTCAGTATGTGCCGGTGCTACTACTACATTGTCTTCTGCAACAAGTGGCGGCACATGGGCCAGCAGTGCAACCGGTATAGCTATGGTCGGTTCAACAGGTATTGTTACCGGTCTGGCGGCAGGCACGGCAACTATCTCTTACGCAGTGTCTGGTTGCACACGCACTACTATTGTTACAGTATTAGCCACTCCGGCAGTCATCACCGGTTCTACGTCAGTGTGCGCCGGGTCAACAACTACATTGTCTTCTGCAACAGGAGGCGGCACATGGGCCAGCAGTGCAACCGGTACAGCCACTGTTGGCTCTACAGGTATTGTCACCGGTGTTGCGGCAGGTACCGCTACCATCTCTTACACAGTTGCTGGTTGTGCGACCACTACCACGGTCACAGTGCTGGCAGCACCTGCGGCCATTTCGGGCACAATGAATGTATGTGTTGGTGCAACGACCGCGTTATCCTCCACGCCAGGTGGAGGTTCGTGGGTTAGCAGCAACACAGGTGTAGCAACTGTTAGTAGCACAGGTATTGTGTCCGGTGTTTCGGCAGGTACTGCAAATATCACTTATGCCGTGTCTGGTTGTTTCCGAGTTGCAAATGTTACTGTTAATCCATTGTCTTCCGCAGGAACTATCACAGGTGCATCGATAGTGTGTGCAGGCAATACGATCACTTTGAGCAATACAACAACAGGAGGAACATGGTCCTCGTCTGATGGGGCAATCGCTACTGTCGGTAGTACTGGTGTGGTAACCGGTGTTTCTGCAGGAACAGTACTCATTTCATATTCTGTATCTAATGCTTGTGGCAGCGGAATAGCAACAAAAACGCTTACCGTCGATCCTGCTCCGTTTGCCGGTTCTGTTACCGGTTCTTCCTCCGTTTGTGTTGGTGCCTCAGTCTCACTATCTGATACTGTTTCGGGCGGTTCGTGGACCTCTTCAAATGGCGCCATTGCAACTGTTGATGGGTCAGGTGTCGTTACTGGTGTGGCCTCTGGTTCGGCTACGATCAGCTACACTGTTTTCAGTTCATGCGGTTCTGCAACTGCTACGAAAGTTATCACTGTTAATGCCGCTCCTTCTGCAGGATCAATATCAGGTGCATCATCTGTATTTACAGGTAGCACCATAACATTAACAAGCTCTGCATCGGGCGGTACATGGTCTTCAGGAGATGTTTCTATTGCAACAGTTGGCAGCACAGGTGTAGTGACCGGTGTCTCTGTAGGATCTGTTACTATCAGCTACACAGTTACCAACGGGTGCGGTAGTTCCGTAGCAACTAAGATGGTAATGGTAAATGAGTCAGTCTCAACGCCTATTACAGGTACGTTGACAACCTGTGTGGGTATGACCACGACTTTGTCAAATGCGACAACTGGCGGAACCTGGACAAGCGGTAATACTTCTGTTGCCACTATTGGGTCAGTTTCCGGTATTGTGACCGGTGTTGCCACCGGTACTTCCACCATCACGTATTCACTGGGCGGTGTTGATGTCACAGCGGTAGTGAGTGTTTATGCAACGCCGGCAGCTATTTCAGGTCCGGGTTCGTTGTGTGTTGGTGCTACTATATCTCTCTCCGATGCTACAACCGGTGGTGTCTGGACAAGTTCAGGTACTGCCGTAGCAATGGTCGACAGTTCTACAGGCATAGTTAGCGGAGTTTCTGCAGGTACGGCTGTGATCAGCTATTCCCTTGCAGCCGGTTGTAGTGTTACTAAGGTTGTTACTGTTAACGTAACTCCCGGCGCTATCTCTGGTTCTCTTAATGGTTGTATCGGGGTCACTAATTCCTTCACATGCACTCCTACGGGTGGTGCCTGGAGCAGTAGTACCCCTTCGGTAGCCAATATCAATTCAGCAGGTCAGGCTACCGGTGCAGGTATTGGAACTACAACAATATCCTATTCTCTGGCCAGCGGTTGTCGCTCTACGGCAGTACTTACTATAAATACGCTTCCGGATTCCGTTAGTGGTACAGCAAAAGTATGTGTCGGCCTCACTACCACATTTACCGGTTTCCCCGGTGGCGGCTCCTGGAGTAGCAGCAACACCGGTGTGGCTACAATTGACGCTTCCGGTGTTATTACCGGCGTTGCGTTGGGTACAGCCCGAATCACATACACGAATGCGGGTGGCTGTTACAAAACAAAAGTTGTAACTGTTAACGCAGCGCCACTTTCCATTACGGGTACGGCAGCAGTATGTGTTGGTAGTACCACTACGCTTGCATGTCCCGGCGGAGGTACATGGGCAAGCAGCGATCTGGCTGTTGGTACCATTAGTACTACCGGAGTTGTGAGGGGTATTTCCGGCGGTATCACTACTATTACTTACACATTGTCTACAGGTTGTTTCAGAACGCGCGACGTAACTGTTAACAGTGCGCCGTCTGCTATCACAGGTACAGCAAATATCTGCGTGGGCACAACTACCACGCTCAATAGTACCCCTTCGGGCGGTACATGGAGCAGCAGTGGTCTCACTGTTGGAACCGTTGGTAGTACCACAGGTATCGTTACCGGTCTCAGTGGTGGCGGCGTTACTATCAGTTATACGATCGCCGGCGGCTGCCGTGCAACAAGGGTTGTAACTGTAAACAACAATCCACCGGCTATTGGTGGAACTGCTACTTTGGCTACCGGAGGGACTACTACACTTACAAACGCGCTTTCAGGCGGATCGTGGAGTAGCGGAGCCACCGGCATAGCAACCGTTGGTAGTACCGGTATCGTCTTCGGTGTAGGTGCAGGCACTGCAGTTATCAGTTATACCTCAACTGCGGGTTGTAGTATAACTCGAATTGTTACTGTGACCGGTGCTGTTGGTGGAATCACAGGTGTGACATCACTGTGCACAGGTGCAACCACCTCATTGTCATGCAGCCCTGCAGGTGGTACATGGGCAAGTTCAACAATTGGTGTTGCTACTGTCAACTCAACCGGTGTTGTGACAGGAGTTAGCGCAGGTACATCTACAATCAGTTATACTATCTCCGGTACAACATCTACTGTAGTTGTTACCGTTTATGCCACTCCATCTGCAATTACGGGACCGGGTTCAATGTGTACAGGAACAACAACTACATATACTAATGCTGTCGCCGGCGGAACCTGGAGTAGTACAAATACTTCCGTTGCAACGATAGGTAGCACCGGTACGGTGACGCCGATTGCCGCTGGTACAACGACGATCAGTTATCAGATGTCTGCCGGCTGTGGTGTTGCAAAAATCATCACGGTTAATGCAAACCCTGCGGCAATTTCCGGTGCGACGGTTGTGTGTGTCGGTGCGTCGGGCTCTTTGTCATGTACTACCTCCGGTGGTGCCTGGAGCAGCAGCTCCACTTCGGTTGCAACGATTGATGGTTCAGGAGCTTATTCCGGAGTTTCTGCCGGAGTTGCGACTATTACGTACGGCACGGGGTCAGGGTGTTATTCTACGATCGATGTTACAGTCAATCCGGTACCTGATGCAATAACCGGTGGTCTCACTGAGTGCATTGGTGGTACATCTACGCTATCAAATACAACGTCTGGTGGTACTTGGTCATCATCAAATACAACCGTTGGTACTATCGACGCTTCCGGTGTAGTTACGGCCATCACGGCAGGCACTACTACTATTACTTACAGCATTGGTGGCGCTTGTGTGGCAACAGCGGTGTTTACTGTTAATGGCACGCCTGCCGCAATTGGAGGCGCTTTGTCAGTATGTATCGGTGGAAACACTACGCTTACTAACCCTAGTTCTGGCGGTACATGGAGTAGCAGCACACCAGCAGTAGGAACTATAAGTTCCGGCATGGGTGTGTTCACAGGTATCACGTCTGGTGTTACAACAGTTACATATACAGTTGGTACAGGCTGTTTTGTTACTGCAGATGTTACTGTAAATGCGCTGCCTGGATCGATTTCCGGAACACTCGAGGCCTGTGCGTCCGGCGGAACAACTACACTAACATGTACTCCGGGCGGTGGTGTGTGGGTGACTACCACACCTTCTGTTGCCACCATTGGTAGTGCAACCGGTGTTGTGTCCGGCGTCATTTCCGGTACTGCAGTAGTTACCTACACCGTTGGTACCGGGTGTTACGCAACAGCAATCGTTACTGTCAATGCAATTCCGGCCACAATAACCGGTACTGCAACCGCGTGTCCCGGAACAACGACGAACCTGACAAGCACCACTGCGGGTGGTAACTGGACCAGTAGTAATACTGCCGCCGCTACCGTAAACTCATCGGGTGTCGTTACAGGAGTTGCAGCCGGTACATCCACAATCAGCTATGAGCTGAGTGGATGTGCAACTACAAGAATTGTAACGGTCTATCCTCTGCCCGGTGCAGTAACAGGTTCATCTTTGCTTTGTTCAGGCACTCCTGCCACATACACTGCAACACCTTCCGGCGGTACATGGAGTAGTGGTAATACCGCTGTTGGTACTATCAATATTACCACCGGAGCGTTTACAGGTCTTACTGCAGGTGCAACTATCGTTACCTATAAACTTGCAACGGGATGTCAGTCTGAACTCGCTGTATCCGTAAATGCAACACCGGCTGCCATTAGCGGGGCTACCACAATATGTCTTGGAAATAGTGTGACCCTTACTTCTTCCACTTCCGGCGGCGCATGGACCAGCAGCAACACCGCAGTTGGTACCGTGAATTCATCGGGTATTGTGACCGGTATCACTTCTGGTACCACTACTATCTCTTACTCAGTGGGTAGTTGTGCTGCAACCAAAGTTGTTACCGTTAATACAGTTTTTGCATCAAGTTCTACTTTCAACATGTGCATCGGTGGTACCAAAACACTTGTCGATTCGTTACCTGGCGGTACATGGAGCAGCAGCACACCTTCCGTTGCTACTGTAGTGTCGGGCACGGGCGTAGCAACAGCTGTTGCTGTCGGTATGACCACTATTACCTACACATTCGGCACTGGTTGCACCAAGACAACGCCACTTTATGTACAGAACAGCAGTGCGGTGATCTCTGGCCCATCGGCTATCTGTGAAGGTAGTGCAGCGTCAATGACAGTTCCCGGTGCTTCTTCCGGTGGCTCCTGGACAAGCAGTAACCCTGCTGTCGCCACAATTAATCTATCTACCGGCGCAGTCAATGCGGTTTCACCGGGTGTTGTAACCATATCCTATACACTCATCGAGTGTATCACTACCAAAGTAGTGACTATCAATCCACGCCCTGCAACCAGCACTGGTATGCAGTTCGCTTGTGTTGGTCTCACAACCACATTATCCAATACAACAGGTGGAGGTTCTTGGGTTAGCTCCAACGCAGGTATTGCATCAGTTGGGTCAGGAACAGGTGTTGTGACGGGTGTTGCAGCAGGTGTGGCAAATATCAGCTATACACTTCCTACAGGCTGTTTCAGGAGTCTGGCTGTTACTGTGGCTGCTACTCCGGCGGCTATCTCAGGCGCCACGAATGTTTGTGTGGGTAATACCATTACCATGGCAAGTACATCGCCGGGTGGGACCTGGAGTAGTTCAAATGCTGCCATTGGTTCTGTTAACGCATCAACCGGAGTTGTAGGTGGCGTTGCGTCAGGCGTTGCTACTATCAGCTACGGTTATGGCGGCAGTTGTTTTGCAACAAAGGCTGTTACCGTAAACCCGGCAGCTGCTGCGATTACAGGTCCGGATGATGTGTGCGCTGGCTTGACTATCACACTCGCCAATGCTGTCACTCCGGGAACGTGGAGCAGTAGCGCCACAGGTGTTGCTACCGCTAACGCATCTACAGGCCTTATTACTGGCGTGTCGGCCGGTACAGTTAATATAACTTATCGTACTACCGCCGGTGGATGTACTGCGACTAAGGTAGTTACAGTTAATGCCGCTATGCCTGCTTTTACCGGAGGTTCTGCTGTATGCGTAGGCGAAACAATAACATTGGCCAACGCAGTGCCTGGTGGCACATGGAGTAGCTCCAATACAGCAAAAGCAACTATTGGTAGTTCGTCAGGCGTTGTCACAGGCGTTGCTCTCGGAACATCCATGATTACCTACTTGGTAAGCTCAGGTTGTTTCAAAACCGCAACCATTGTTGTTAATGCATTGCCGGCCGCTATTACCGGTGCGTCTTCAGTTGTGGTTGGCTCATCCGTTACGCTGGCATGTGCTACAAGTGGCGGCGCGTGGAGTAGCAGTAGCCCTTCAGTTGCTACTGTCGGCACGGCCTCCGGTGCTGTGACGGGTGTTGCTCCGGGTGCGGTTACGATATCATATGTAGTAACATCGACGGGTTGCCGTTCTACAAAGGCAATGACAGTTAATCCTGTTACGCTCGCCAAGCCAAATACTTCGGGTGGAGTGGAAAAAGGTTCAGTTATCACAGTATATCCGAACCCGACACAGGGCGTATTGACAATAGAGGCAACGGCTTCAGGAAACTTCAAGGTATTCACGCTCGATAGCAAACAACTTGCTGAGTACCGGATCGCTTCACCTTCAACTATGATCAAACTTCCGGCTGACATGCCAGCCGGTATCTACATGTGCCGCTTCACAGCTGAAGACGGTACTGTAGAGTCTATCCGTTTGGTTTACAGTCCGAGGTAGTATTTCATTTGCTTACTCAATGGGTCCGTCTTTTCAGGTTTGAAGAGACGGACCCATTTTCATTTGTGATGGATAGGTCAGGCGTTTTCTCTTATCTTGCTTCGTTTTTTGATCTAAATCCAATTCTTGAAATATGCGGAATATTGTTGTTCTTGTTCTGGCGATTTTGTTGTGGAGTGTGCGGGTCTTCGCCCAGCTGGGTGGGTCGATGCAAATTGGTGACGTAACTCTTGGTCGGTGTTATGAGATGAAGTCGAAAGTGCTGGGTGAAGTGAGGAAGGTAAACGTGTATCTTCCCGAGGGGTATGACGCCAACGATACTGTGCGGTATCCTGTTGTGTACCTGCTGGATGGTGGTGCCGATGAAGATTTCATTCATGTAGTGGGTGCATATCAGTTCAGTAGTTTCTCGTGGGTGCATTGGGTGAAGCCGTCTATTATTGTGGGGATCGTTAATGTGGACAGAAGGAGAGACTATACTTTCCCTACAAAAGTGGCTGAACACACCGCGGCTTATCCTACAACAGGCCACTCTGCCCCATTCATAGGCTATCTGGAACAGGAACTGATGCCGTGGGTGAAACGCAACTATCGGGTTAATGGCGGCAGAACCATTATAGGAGAGTCGCTGGGCGGATTGCTGGCAACAGAGATACTGCTCCACAACCCGGCCATGTTCAATCGTTACGTGATCATCAGCCCCAGCTTGTGGTGGAACGAGGCTTCTTTGCTGAAGACTAACTGGAAGCAATGGAGCCGGAAGGTGACGAGACCCACTGAGATCTACATTGGTGTAGGAAAAGAAGGCCTCACACCGGGGCCAAATCCGCGGGTGATGGAGGTAGATGCCAACGTGCTTTATGACGAGATCAAGGCTGTAAAGAACGGTAGGGTGAAGATCAAGTTTGATTACCTGCAGGATGAAGACCATGCCACTATAGGGCATCAGGCGGTACTGAATTCTATTAAATATCTTAAGTAGTGGTGTTGTAGGGTGGATAAAAAACATATCATTAACATGCATTATGACGATGGTCGTGAATTAGATTGAGTGCTTTACGGTACTTTGTTGTAGTGGCTGTCAAATCAGCTGTTGTGCATTATGACCTCTGTGAAAATGGATGAAGTGATCAACGATCTGTTAAAGAAGGCAAATGTTCCTGATGCGTGGACCGGTAAAATTGGAGGTGCAATACCCGAATCTGCCGCAGAAATTGGGGGCGACCCTGTTTTGGCAGCTCTGGTGGCCAGGTTACCTATTGTGACCCGCTGGGCTGAAATGGTGGCAGACAAAGTCGCCAATGACTACCAGATAGCTGTAAGGCAGGTCAAGATCAGCCCCGATGCTGATATGGCCTTCCATGTGGTCTTTGTGGTGGACCGTAAAGACTACCTGGGGCCCGACCTGATACACGCGAAGTATGCGGTAGATGCCCTGCTTTCAAGGGTTGTGGGGGCTGATGTCCGTTATCGTTTTGATGTCTTCGATCAGGCCATACATGCCGGCTACAGTGGCGATCAAGACCCTGTTGCGACAAAGAGCGCATTGCAGCGTCTGGTCATCAGCAAGGATCTTTAATACCTATCAGTTCAGGAAGTCTGTGAGGGGGCTGCTTGCCTCCGCATGTACCTTCACTGTGGCCAGGCGCGCATTGTATGCCATGCGACCCGCTTCAACTGCCATTTTGAACGCTGTGGCAACAAGCACCGGATCGCCGGCGGCAGCAATAGCCGTATTAACCAATACCGCGTCAGCGCCTATCTCCATTGCTGCAGCAGCATGACTTGGTGAGCCTATGCCCGCATCTACCACTACCGGTACGTTGCTTTGTTCTACTATTATCTGCAGGAATTCCAGCGTCTTCAGGCCCATGTTGCTGCCTATAGGTGCGCCAAGTGGCATCACCGCGGCTACGCCCACTTCTTCCAGTCGCTTGCAGAGCACAGGGTCGGCATGGATGTAGGGTAGCACCACGAAGCCTTCTTTTACCAGTTTCTCGGCGGCTTTCAGTGTCTC
Source organism: Chitinophagaceae bacterium (assembly GCA_014879545.1). GTDB lineage: Bacteria > Bacteroidota > Bacteroidia > Chitinophagales > Chitinophagaceae > Nemorincola. Next base: position 17,738 of record JACSRV010000241.1, read on the forward strand.
AATGGGGTCGGGCATCAGGTACTTGGGGTCGGGGTGAATCTCCAGTTTCAGCCAGTTGGTCTGCATGGCCTCGCGTGCCAGACGTGCCGCAAAAATTGCTTCATCCGCATTGCGAACACCCGAAGTATTGGGCAACAGACTGATGTGGCTGTGGTGCAGGTGACGCAGGATATCGTCATCTTCGCCATCGGCAGATATGCGTTTGAGCGCCACTGTCACCAACTCAGACCCGGAAGCAAGCAATGCCTGTTCCATAAGTGAATGGTCGCCAAACTTACCTGTGCCGGTGAAGAGTCTTGAAGAGAATACCTTGTCTGCTATTTTGAGCGTATCGATCATGTCTGTTGTTTGATGTGGTGTGTGTAGATGAAGGGGTCAGAGGTCTGTTAGGAAGCCCGTTATCTTTCCGATAAGGTCGCTGTTTGCGATGGCGTCAGAAATAGAGTGTTCGTCCTTGGGTTCCAGTTTTGGTTTGTTGATCACTTCTACGAAGTCGGCTGTTTTTGCGGTTATGTCCACGGCATTGGCAATGGCGCCGGATACCGCAATACCATACACACCCGCATCCAAAAGAGAGGGTATGTCGTACTGAATAATACCGCCAATGGCAATGATGGGCGGGTGAGCAGGGTAGGACGTTTTAAGATGCGCCAGTATAGCTTTGTAGCCATCCAGGCCCAGAATGGGGCTGAGGTTCTTCTTGGTGCCTGTGAACCGGTATGGCCCCAGACCAACGTAGTGAACGTACCTGCCTTTCAGTTCGTCAATGTCGGCAGCCGTGTTGGTGGTGCGTCCCACAATGAAGTTGCCGCTGATGAGTGCTGCTTCTTCCTCAGGCGATATCACATCGGTCTGGCCCAGGTGCACGCCATCGGCACCTATCTCCAGCGCAAGACGTGCATTGTCGTTGATGATGAGTGTAGCACCATACTTTTTGCAGACAGCCTGTGTTTTCAGCGCTTCTTCCCGGTACTTCTCGTAGGTTACGTCTTTGATGCGCAGCTGTATCCAGTCGGCACCACCCTTGCAGGCCAGTTCTGCCGTGGCCGCGTTGGTTGTTATGAATTGGAGTTTGCTTATCGTTTTCATTGCGCAAGTGGTTTGTGGGTGCCCAATAATGTGGTGCTGCTGGCCAGGAACTGAAGTGTGTATTGGTTGGCCAGTTCAGCGGCATCGGGCAGTGATTTGCCGAGTGCCAGTTGCGCAGTGAGGGCCGACGAAAGCACACAGCCACTGCCGTGTTTGGTGCCGTTGGCTATGCGGTCGTTGGCAAATACATAGGTATGGTCGGCGGTGAAGAGCAGGTCTGTAACCGTTTCTGCATCAGAGTGGCCACCTTTCAGATAGATGTTGAAACCGGCACTCTTTTCCTCCAGTGTTGCGGTAAGGTCTTCTTTTCCGAAGAGCCATTCAGCCTCGGGGATATTGGGTGTGATACAAAAGAGCCGGTCGAACGTATCGTGAAACAGGCGTGGTTCCAGATGGAAGGTGAAGCCCGCACTTGCTTTGATGATGGGGTCGTAGATGATAACCGGATCGCTGATGTTGTCAATCAGGAAGTTGATGATGCGGTCCAGCACCTCCATGTTCTCTATCAGCCCTATCTTGATGTGCCTTATGTTGAAGCGGCGCAGCAGCACAGCTATCTGCTGTTCTATGTCTGCCACGTCTATCCATTCCGTTCTGTCGAACTCGATATCATTCTGGAACGTAAGCGCCGTCATCACCCCGAAACCGTACACACCGTTGGCTTCAAATGTCTTTACATCAGCAAGCACACCGGCTCCGCCCGACGGGTCGAAGCCGGCTATGCTTAATGCGTATGTTCTTGTTGTGTCCAATGTTAAGAATATATCTCGCTGCCTGCCTCTTTAAATTCCTTCGATTTTTCAGCCATGCCTTTCTGCAGTTCTTCTTCGTTGGCTGCATAGTCGCGAATGTCCTGCGTTATCTTCATAGAGCAGAAATGCGGCCCGCACATAGAGCAGAAGTGTGCCACCTTGGCACCGTCGGCAGGGAGTGTCTCATCGTGGAAGGAGCGCGCTGTTTCCGGGTCGAGGGAGAGGTTGAACTGGTCTTTCCAACGGAACTCGAAACGCGCCTTGCTCAACGAGTTGTCGCGGAACTGCGCACCCGGGTGTCCCTTGGCCAGGTCGGCGGCGTGGGCTGCTATCTTGTAGGCTATCACCCCGTCTTTCACGTCTTTTTTGTCGGGCAGACCCAGGTGTTCTTTAGGTGTCACATAACACAGCATGGCAGTGCCGTACCAGCCTATCATGGCCGCACCTATTGCCGATGTGATGTGGTCGTAGCCGGGAGCAATGTCGGTAGTGAGCGGGCCCAACGTGTAGAACGGCGCTTCCGCGCAACATTCCAACTGCTTGTCCATGTTCTCTTTTATGAGGTGCATGGGCACGTGGCCCGGTCCTTCTATCATTACCTGTATGTCGTGCTTCCACGCTATTTTGGTGAGCTCGCCCAGTGTTTCCAGTTCGCCGAACTGTGCCGCGTCGTTGGCATCGGCAATAGAGCCGGGGCGCAGGCCATCGCCCAGCGAGAAACTCACATCGTATGCCTTCATGATCTCGCATATCTCTTCGAAATGCGTGTACAGGAAGTTCTCTTTATGATGTGCCAGGCACCATTTGGCCATGATGCTGCCACCGCGCGACACGATGCCCGTAACACGCCTGGCCGTGAGCGGCACATAGCGCAGCAGCACACCCGCATGTATGGTGAAGTAGTCCACGCCCTGTTCGGCCTGCTCTATCAGTGTGTCTTTAAATATCTCCCAGGTCAGGTCTTCGGCCTTGCCGTTCACTTTCTCCAGCGCCTGATATATAGGCACTGTGCCCACCGGAACCGGGCAGTTGCGGATGATCCATTCGCGGGTCTCGTGAATGTTCTTGCCTGTAGATAGATCCATCAGCGTGTCGCCACCCCATCGGCAACTCCACACGGCTTTTTCCACCTCTTCTTCAATGCTTGATGTTACGGCAGAGTTGCCGATGTTGGTATTGATCTTAACCAGAAAGTTGCGGCCTATGATCATAGGCTCTGCCTCGGGGTGATTGATATTTGCCGGTATGATGGCACGACCTGCAGCCACCTCATCGCGCACAAATTCGGGCGTGATGTATTTCAGCGGCGTGCGTGCACCAAAGTTGTGGCCTGCGTGTTGTGCCCACAAGGTGCTGTCGTTCATCAGTTCGTCTATGCGCTGATTCTCGCGGATGGCGATGTACTCCATCTCGGGCGTGATGATGCCCTTTCTCGCATAGTGCATCTGAGACACATTGTGGCCCGGTTTGGCGCGCAGCGGCATTTTGATGTGCTCAAAACGCAGCTCGTCCAGTTTTTGGTCTTTCAGGCGTTCGTTGCTGTACTCCGATGTGAATGCCGTCAGTTCGTCCACATCGTTGCGGTCCTTTATCCACTGCTCGCGCAGGCGGGGCAGCCCTTTCGTGATGTCTATGGTCGCATCGGGGTCGGTGTAGGGGCCGCTGGTGTCATAGACCGTCACGGCAGGGTTGGGCTGCAGCTCTTCCACGCCAAAGGTTTTGGTGCGGGTGGGGCTTACGCTTATCTCGCGCATGGCCACCTTTATGTTGTGGACCTTGCCCGGAACGTATATCTTCTTTGAGGCCGGATAAACACCCGTTGTTATCTTGCCGGCCTGCGGCATCGTATCTTTTTTCATTATCTCGGTTTTTTGCCTGCCGGGCGTTTAGCCGCCCTGCGTGGCTTTGATGATCATTAATTTGTCGTTGGGTGCCAGTACATGGTCGGCCCATTGCGTGGCGGGTATCACGTTGCCGTTCACGGCAACTGCAACCCCTTTGCGCGCGTTCACATTCCATGCCGTGAGCGCATCATTTACCGACGCGTCAGCCGGAAGGGTAAGTTCCTGACCATTGATGTGTACTACCATAATTGTTGTGGCCGCGGGAGTAGGCGCGAAACGAAAGGCTGAAACGAGCAAGTGTTCTGCTCTGATACTTTTCCCGAACGCAGGCATTATCCTGATCCGGTAAGAGGGTATGATCTCAGCCTGATTTCCGGCACCCCTAAAGCTGGTGACAAAAATAGGTATTAATGGTTACAATGTTCTGAAGATGATGAAACCAGGTCGTAAATATTGTCTATTGCCGGTGTGGATAAGCAGCTTCCCGCGCAATTTTATTATTCTGCGCACTTTTTATCTATTTCGTTGATTATCAATAAAAAGGCGGGAAGCTGGTCTTCCTTCTGCTTCTCAAACCTGCGCAAAACCTGCGCACTTCTTCTCATCGTGAGAAGTGAGTTAAAATCATCATGTGTGCCGCCGTGCACCATTTTCTTCGACTTCAATACAAGTTACTGACGTGCAGGAAAACAGGCAAATGAAAGTTTTATGATAGTGCGTTTTCTGTAGTGTGACAGAAGTTTTTTTGATGTAAGAACTTTTTAATGCAGGT
>JACSRV010000249.1 GCA_014879545.1 Chitinophagaceae bacterium
AAAGGAAAAGAACGATAAAGCCTCCGCGTGTCCGCTTTCGACCTCAGAAGTTATCAACCCGTTCAGCGCAAGCCGAACGGGTTTTTCTTTTTTGCCTAATCCCCCAGCGGCATTAGCTTTTCTCCCTTTATCGTTATTGCGGGAATGATGTCCTTTACGGCCGAAAAAATGCTGCTCTGCAATTCCTGTACTGCTTTCTTTTTTGCAAAGTGGCGATGTGTCACCAGTCCTATACTACGGTAGGGGACCGGACTTGAAAATTCACGAACGTGTTTGTTGTCATCATCTGAAAAGTCGGTTATCGACAGGTACGGCAGTAGCGTAGTGGCATTGTTCGCTTTTACAAAACGCAGCAGGCTATCTATTGACCCGGCTTTATACTCGAAGTTCAGTTTCGAGGCCACGTCCTTACCATACTTGTCGCACAGTTTCAGCACCTGTGTGCGCATGCAGTGGCCGTCTTCAAGCAGGCATAGGTTGGTCATGTCCACCTTGCCCACATTTATCGAACGCTGATTTTCGTGCCCGGCATCATAAAATACAAACGGCTCGTCATATAGTTTGTACTCTATCAGGTCGTTTTGCAGCACCGGAATTGACAGTATGCCTATGTCCAGTTCACGCCGGTTGATCTGCCTTACTATCTCGGTCGTGGTTTGTTCATTCACCGAGATGCTGAGGTTGGGGAAACGAGACGCGAAGTCTTGCAGAAATAGCGGTAAAAGGAAGGGCGCTATTGTGGGTATCACCGATATGCTGAGTTTGCCCTTTATCTCTCCTTTTACTTCATTTACAACCTCGCCAAGCTGGTCCACCTCGCCGGCTATATTGCGCAACTGGTCGATGATTGCTTGTCCCTCTACGGTTATCTCAACCGGTTTTCTCTTTCTGTCGAAAATGCGGATGCCGATCTCGTCCTCAAAGCGCGATACCATTGTGCTGAGTGTAGACTGGGTGACAAAACATTTGGCCGCCGCTGTTTCGAAATGCCTGGTGTCGGCCACTGCAAGTATGTATTGGAACTGCTGAAGGTTCATTGATGTAGTAGATATTATGTTTGATATTATCGTCTGTGTAAAACAAAGGTAGCTATCTACTTTTGATCTGTCGTAGAAAAGCAATTCGTAACTAAAAACAGATTCCGATGAACAAAACACTTATTATTTATGGGTTACTTGCAATAAATTCATTAACTTTCGTAAGTAAATCAAACGCTCAGGATCATATGGAAAACGCATCAAAGTGCCCGTTTCATGAAGGAAAGATGGATATGGGAGGGTCGCCGCACGGCCATACACCACAAAAAGGAACCGGTAACCGCGACTGGTGGCCCAATCAGCTGGATCTGAGTGTGCTGAGACAACACTCCAGCCTGTCCGACCCTATGGGGAAGGATTTTAACTATGCCAAAGACTTCGCCTCGCTGGATCTTAAAGCGGTGAAGAAGGATATCGCCGACATCATGACAAAATCGCAGGACTGGTGGCCGGCCGACTTCGGGCACTATGGGCCCTTGTTCATCCGAATGGCATGGCACAGTGCCGGTACCTACCGCACAGCCGACGGTCGTGGCGGTGCAAGGGCTGGCCAGCAACGTTTTGCACCACTAAACAGCTGGCCCGATAACGTGAACCTCGACAAGGCGCGTCGTTTGTTGTGGCCTATAAAGCAAAAATATGGTAGCAAGATATCCTGGGCCGATCTCATGATCCTTACCGGGAATGTTGCATTGGAGGATATGGGTTTCAAGACCTTTGGTTTTGCCGGCGGCCGCGAGGACGTTTGGGAGCCGGAGTCTAATGTTTATTGGGGGGCAGAGAAAAAGTGGCTGGACGATAATCGTCACACCGCCAACCGCGATCTCGAGAATCCTCTGGCCGCCGTACAGATGGGCCTTATCTACGTGAATCCCGAAGGACCTAACGGAAATCCTGATCCCGTGGCTGCAGCCAAAGACATTCGCGAAACGTTTGCCCGCATGGGTATGAACGATGAAGAGACCGTGGCGTTGATAGCCGGTGGCCACACATTTGGTAAAACACATGGCGCAGGCCCTGCATCAAATGTGGGCCATGAGCCCGAGGCTGCATCTATTGAAGAGCAAGGCTTTGGCTGGAAGAGCAAGTATGGCACAGGAAAAGGTAAAGATGCCATCTCGTCCGGTTTGGAAGTTACCTGGACCTCAACACCTACACAGTGGGGATATGGTTTCTTCAAGATCCTGTTCGAGAATGAATGGGAATTGACCAAGAGCCCGGCCGGTGCGCACCAGTGGGTGGCAAAGAAGGCAGATGCGAAGATACCCGATGCGTTTGATACCGGTAAGAAGCACAAGCCAACAATGCTAACCACCGATCTGTCATTGCGTATGGATCCTGTATATGGAAAGATATCCAAGCGATTCATGGAGCATCCCGAGCAGTTTGCCGATGCCTTTGCTCGTGCATGGTTCAAGTTGACACACCGTGATATGGGCCCTCGTAGCCTTTATCTTGGCCCTGAAGTGCCGAAGGAAGAGTTGGTATGGCAAGACCCGATACCAGCGGTAAATCATCCGCTTGTTGACGCTAATGATGTGGCGTCTTTGAAGACAACTATTCTTGCCTCGGGTCTCACCATCAGCGAGCTTACCGCTACAGCATGGGCATCTGCTTCCACTTTCCGCGGTTCCGACAAACGCGGTGGGGCCAATGGTGCACGCATCGCACTGGCGCCGCAGAGGAACTGGGAAGTGAATAATCCGGCACAACTGAACAAGGTCCTCAATACACTCGAGAAGATACGCAAGGATTTCAAAAGTAAGTCTGCGCCAAAGAAAATATCGCTGGCCGATATGATTGTTCTCGCAGGTAGTGTTGCGGTTGAAAAGGCGGCAGCGAATGCAGGTTACAAGGTGACGGTGCCATTCACTCCCGGCCGCATGGATGCTACGCAGGAGCAGACCGATGTGCAGTCAATAGCTTTCCTGGAGCCGATGGCCGATGGCTTCCGCAACTATAAAAAAGCCAACTATACACTTTCAACCGAGGAGATACTGGTTGACAAAGCCCAGTTGCTCACGCTCACCGCACCGGAAATGACTGTGCTGATGGGAGGCCTGAAGGTGCTGAACATTAACTATGATGGTAACGCTCATGGAGTGCTCACAACCAACAAGGACATGCTGAACAACGAATACTTCGTGAACCTGCTGGATATGAGTACAGAATGGAAGGCAGTTGGGGAATCGAAAGAAGAGTTTGCGGGAATGGACCGGAACACCGGAAAACAAAAGTGGACCGCCACCCGTGCCGATCTCATTTTCGGTTCCAACTCAGAACTAAGGGCGCTTGCAGAAGTATATGCAAGCAACGATGCGAAAGAGAAGTTTGTAAAAGACTTTGCTGCAGCATGGACAAAGGTGATGAACCTTGATCGTTTCGATCTGAAGCAATAATTCTTCCGATGAGTACAGAACGGCCGGCAAAATGCCGGCCGTTTTTTTGTTACATTTAACGTTGGTATGACCTCACTACTCAACTATCTCAAAAGTTTTGGTCCTGTTTCAAAGGAGGCGGAGAAAGCTCTGCTTTCAGTAGCACGGCGCATAGAGGTGAAGAAGAATGTAGATCTGCAGCCAATAGGGCATACCTGCAAGACCATTTATTTCCTCGAGACCGGCATTGCGCGTATCTACTACTACAAGGCTGATGTGGAAGTGACCGAGAGTTTTTCTTTTGAGAATAGTCTTGTGGTGCGCTACGAGAGTCTGTTCACCGGCCGTCCATCCAGAAAGGCTATTCAGATGCTGGAGGATGCCGAGGTTGTTGCTATAGACGCGAGCGCATTGTTTCGCCTGTACGACCAGCATCATGATGTGGAACGCATATTCCGGCGCATTTTTGAAGCAGCCCTCGTAGATCAGGTAAACCGGATAGAGAGTATTCAATTCCACACGGCCGAAGAGCGGTATCACGCGTTTATGAAAGAGCGCCCCGATGCGCTGTTGCGTGTTCCACTCAAGTATATTGCTTCTTATCTTGGCATCACTCCTGTCAGCCTCAGTCGCATTCGTGCGCAGCGCTGATTTCTTATCATATGTATAGTCGGTGCGTTTGCATCCGGTGTACCTTTGTGTAAAATAAAGAAGGCATGGTGTCAAGGTGGTTATTGGTAGTGGTGTTGGTGGTGATTGCAACGGGTGCAATGTCTTTCTTTGTCCCTGCTGCTGGCGAACCCTGGAAAGAAAGTCAACTTTTGGCTCCCGCTGCTCTTGCAAAAGTCATCAACGATCCCGCTGCACACAAGCCGCTTATATTTAGTGTTGGTCCCGGTGCCGATATAAAAGGTAGTATCGAAATAGGGCCTGCGCAGGATGCGGCTAATTTGCAAAAGCTGAGAAGTGCTTTGTCCAAGATAGATCGGAATGAAGAGGTAGTGCTGGTTTGCGGCTGTTGTCCGTTTGCCAATTGTCCCAATATCCGCCCGGCATTCAATTTGCTCAACAACATGAATTTTACCCGGCATAAACTACTGAACCTTCCTCATAATCTCAAGGTGGATTGGATAAGTAAAGGATATCCCATGAACTGATCTCCCTTTAATTTTTTCATATAGCAATGCATGCAGCAAGTGTTTGGCTGTGCAGGCGTAGCTATGTTCATAATCAGATATAAAATGCTCACTGAAAATACTAAAAATGTCCGGGTGCGAACGGGGCTCAAAGAGAATCTCTCGCAGTTCTCATTGCTGGTGCTCGTAAATGCTTTTGTGGGCGGCATGGTGGGTATGGAGCGGTCGTTGATACCGCAGATCGCGGACGCCGATTTTCACATCGCAGCTAAAACTGCCATTTTATCGTTCATCGTTGTGTTTGGCGTTGTGAAAGCTGTTACTAATTATTTTACTGGGGCACTGGCGGATAAGTTCGGGCGAAAGAATCTGCTCATAGCAGGTTGGCTATTCGCCGTGCCTGTGCCGTTCATGTTGATGTGGGGCGGTAGCTGGAACTGGATACTGGCGGCCAATGTATTGCTGGGCATCAATCAGGGGTTGGCATGGAGTAGCACCGTGGTCATGAAGATAGACCTGGTGGGTGATAAGGACCGGGGATTTGCAATGGGGTTGAACGAATTCGCGGGATATCTTTCTGTTTCTCTGGTGGCATTGGCCACAGGCGTTGTTGCAGGCAGATATGGCTTGCGTCCTTACCCATTCTATATCGGGGTCGGGCTGGTCGTTGCAGGCTTGCTCACCTCTTGGTTGTTTGTAAAGGACACAGCTGCGCATGTTGCCGCAGAGGCGGGTGCCAGTGGTTTGCCGCGTCTAAAGAATGTTTTCATGGCCACCACGTTCACCAACCGCAACCTGAGTACTGTCACACAGGCTGGTCTTATCAATAACTTGAACGATGGAATGGCATGGGGGCTGTTTCCTGTGTTTCTTGCCGCCCGGGGTTTTCCCATATCACAGATAGCTATCGTTACCGCGGTCTATCCTGCTGTGTGGGGTTTCGGTCAGTTGGTCACCGGTCGCATGTCCGATAGATTCTGTAAGAAAAGTATGCTGTTCTGGGGCATGTTGCTGCAGGCATTGGCCTTATTGGTATTCCCTTTTGCCGTAACGCTCAATCATTTTATTGGCCTCGCCGCAATACTGGGCTGGGGTACAGCCATGGTATATCCAACGTTTCTGGCCACAGTGGCCGAGAACACCCATCCTTTCGATAGGGCAAAGGCAATGGGAGTTTTCCGTTTGTGGCGCGATCTCGGGTATGCTATCGGCGCAGTGCTCACCGGCATCATTGCCGACGCGGCCGGGCTCAATGCCGCTATAATTTTTATCGGCGCACTCACATTGCTGTCATCGTTGGTCATCGACCGTCGCATGTACTGCACTGCCCATGCGCCCAAACTAACCGATTTTTTTAGAGGGAATAGGAGAAAACAAGTAGAAAATGAAAAAGTGTATAACCCCTGTCGAAATGCAGCAGTTGCGTAACTCGATAGATGATGTGGTGGTAATGGATGTGCGCACACCCGAAGAGTACAATGAGTTTCACATACCCGGATCTATGAATGTGCCTCTGGCATTGTTCAAGTTGGAAAGTTTCCAACCACCTACCGGTGTTGTTGTGGTCACTGTATGTAATGGTGGCGGTGGCCGGTCCGAACTGGCGGCCGATCTGGTGAACCTGGCAGGCGGATCTCCGGCATTTTATCTCGATGGAGGGATCCGCAGATGGCAGCGCGAACAAGAACTTTCAGACGGTCTGTTGCATGTGCAGCATGTATAGCATCGTTTTGTAACTTCACGCTATGTGCACCCACATAGCCATACCCAACCGCGACGATCTTAAGAAAAAGCTTGGCCCCCAATATGGCATCGGCAACTATGCCCATGCCTGGCATGCCGCCGGTTATGCGCATCCCATTGTGCCGGCCGTTGCTTCAGGCCACGATCATGATGTGTGTGGGTATTCCTGGGGGCTGGTACCGCCCTGGGCCAGGGATGCTGCAGCAGCGGCCGACATAGCCAACAAAACACTCAATGCCCGCGGCGAGACCATGTGGGAATTGCCGTCCTTTCGCGATGCTGCGGCCGGCAACCGCTGCCTGATATTTCTGAACGGTTTCTTCGAGTGGCGGCACGAAGGGAAGGAAAAGCAGCCTTGGTTCATTTATACCGACCATACGCCATTTGCAGTCGGTGGGCTGTGTAGTACTTGGGTGAATCCTGAGACCGGTGAGATACGGGAAACCGCCACAATTGTCACCACGCCCGCCAATGAACTCATGACCTTTATTCACAACGAAAAGCAACGCATGCCACTCATACTCGCGCCCCATCAGTGGCAGTTATGGCTGAACACTGCGGCTCCTGTGACAGATGTGAAGCAACTGGTTGCACCATTACCCGACGGAATATTGAAGGCACACCGCATCAGCAAGCTCATCTCTTCCCGAACGCAGAACACCAACGTCCCCGAGGTGCAGCAGGAGTTCAGAGATACACTGTTTTAGGCGAACGACTTACTGGTTGTAGTGCTGTTCTCGTTTGTTTATTGTCCTGCAGTTGGATTAGTTGTTGCTGCTTTTTTGCGCAGTGCCATCAGGTAGGCTCCGCTGATGCCGAAGTTGTTGTAAACTGATCCCTTTTGATAGTGGCGTATCAATGTTTGCCCGAATGCTCGAACCGACAGGCCATTTTTAAACGCATAGCCTATGTTACCGCCTGCTCCCACCGTAATGCGATTGGGCTCGCCCATTCCTCCGAATTCCAGCGGTACATTGATGTCGCCCAGGTTATAGATGTTGCCTTTCCAGCGCCCGTTAATATTGATGTTCGGACTCACGCCGGCACCTACAAGAAATCCGCTTTCCTTTTTTGTCTGGTATGTGAGGTATAGAGGGAATTCGGCCACATGTACGTAAAAGGTCGCTTTTTCGCCCCAGTATTTGTCTTCAGCATAAAATCCAATTCTACTCAGCGTCAGGCCGGGCGAGAAATGAAAATTACTCCCGATGTAAATGTCGGCGAGCACACCTATTCTGGGGTTAATTACGCGTTTGTCTCCGCGCAAGGGAGTTGGTTTGTTGTGAAACTTAGTGACGTTGATACCCGCCATCGGGCCTATTTTTACCTGAGAATATGCAGCGCTGCACATAATGGCACTTGCGCAAATGAGAACGACTTTTTTCATGGTTGTGATTTTCCGTAAAGATAATGTCTGAATTCATCGCCGCAAGATTAATGCAGGCGTTGATGTGTAGAGTAGTTTATCGACTGCGGTATGGGCCGCTGATAGAACTTTCTGAATCATCAAAACAAATTTCTATGATACAGCAGAAATCGCACTATCATAAAACTTCCTCGTTTCCTTAAATTATGCACTGTTCTACCTTTAGTGCACAATAGGAAGAAAGTACATGTTTCGTTTTTGGGTTTTGTTTGTTGGGTATGGGAGAAAGCGTAGATCAGGATGGGAGTTTTTTGGGAGATTTTGGGTGAGTGGGAGAATTGTAATTGGTTAGGTTTCAGCGCTATTTTGGCTAAAAGGGACTGAAGTTCAATTTTTTAAAACGGGAGTTTTTTCTCGGCTTACTTCACTCTTCTTCCTTTCCATTCATACACACCCACAAATCCCAGAAAGCCGGCCATCACTATGTAAATAACGTGTAGCGGCTGCAGAAACGGGAAATACCAAAGCGCACGGTCCTGGCCAAAGAAGCGTGCCACGGGTTGCAGGTAGTAGTATTCGGCGACAATTTTTACTACCACTACCACCGCGGCGGTAAACTGAAGTGCAGGATGGAAAAAACTGCTGAGAGAAAGCAGTAACACAATCAGGTTGAAGGCATATACAAGTAACAGTACAAGCGTCAGGCGCGTATCGTTATACTTGCCCGATTTAGACGCCCAGCGTATGCGTTGTTGCAAAAAGCTCTGCCAGTCGGGTTGTGCGGGTGTGGTCACTGTGGCAAGGTTGCTCTTCAGGTAACTGATGCTGGCTGGGTTCTGTTTGTGTATCTTCATCATCAGCAGGTAGTCGTCGCCCGATGCAAGGTGGTTGATGCCCTCATAGCCGCCTACCTCGTTGAATGCCGCCTTGCGAAATGCCAGGTTGGCGCCGTTGCTCATGTTGCCCAGCTTCAGCGCATGAGCAGCAGCTGTTATGCCCTGCATGCTCATAAAGTCTATGAGCTGAAAGAGTTGCAGAATAGTGTTGCGGGCCTTGTATTGCACAGGTGCAACTATCATGTCGGCGCCGGTCTGCTCATAGCGTGCTGCTATATAGCGCAGCCACATGTTGGGGGCTGTGCAGTCGGCATCGGTGGTTACTATCAGTTCGCCCGCCGCCTGTGCAATGCCGGCAGAGATAGCAGCCTTCTTGTAGGCATGGGTAGGCTCGCTGTCTTTCAGGTGGTCAGCCAGACTGATGCAACGCACGTTGCGGTCGGTATACTCGGCAACAATAGCAGCTGTGTTGTCCTCTGAATGGTCATCCACTACAATGACCTCAAGCAGGTAACCTGGGTAGATCTGCGCCAACACCGATTCTATGCAATTGCCTATGTTAGCGGCTTCATTGCGCGCAGGTATCACAACGGTGATGCGGGTAGCGGGATCGTAGTTGGGCGGTACAGTGAACTCCCTTTGCAGCAGCCAGCCTCTGCGGTACATGATCATCAGCGTAGCGTAGGCTACGCTGAGTAAAATGCACGAAATGAGGACGATGTTCATTGCAGGAGGTGTTGCGCTATATGGGACGCATTAGCTGCATCAAAGATACGATGCCCTTTGTCCAGAACGAAGAACTGCGCCGAATTTAACCCTTTCGTGAAGCGTTCTCCCAATTGTGGCGGCAGCACTCGGTCGCGGCTGCCCATAAACAGCAACAGCTTTGTGTTGTGCTCTGAGATCACAGTACGAAGTTCGGCCGGACGATACACCAGTCTGCTGAGGCAAGGCCAGGCACGGCGAAGCTGGTCTCTTGTTGCAGCATGTTGCAGCACTTGTGCCGTAAGCTTGAAGTAGGAACCTGAGATGACGTGCATGCGTTGCAACAAGTTTGCCAATTGCAGGCTGCTCGATGGGTTTGAGAGAAAGGTGCTGAACAAAGCTTTGCCCAATAATGTTCTGGTAACGAAGTAATACCAGGGATTAATAGTAAGTCCATCGGCGGCCATCAGCAAAACGGTGTCTATTTTGTCCGGGGTGGCTTTCAGCAGGGCAAGACATACACGGGCGCCTATGCTGTAACCCATCAGTGATACACGCGCCACGTTGTGCAGTGTTGCGGCTTGTGTGGCCAGTGCGGCAAGGTCATTGGGTAGTAGCTGTCGGCTCGCCGGCCATTCGCTGCTGCCGTGGTGGGGCAGGTCTATCGATAGAATGGTGTACCGTTGTTGTAGATGAGGTGCAAACACAGCAAAGACATCAGCAGTTTCGCCATAGCCATGAAAGGCAAGCAGCAGCGCCGGGCCGTTACCCATGCGTCTGTAGTGCAGCCGTCCGTTGTCTATGTCGAAGTATGGCATGTATGGTCAAATTTACCGATTACAAGCGGATTCGGGCTATTGTGTTAATTTTGAGGCCTTAAAATCAGAACAGATGAGTACATTGAGTCAGCTTGCCGAGTCGCTCGTGGGGTCGGAAGTAGTGAAGTTAGGAAACGAGATCAACCGACGCATTCAGGCCGGTGCAACCATTTATAACTATACCATCGGTGATTTTAATCCCGCGGTATTCCCCCTGCCCAAGGAGCTTGAAGATCTGATAGTCGATTCCTACAGGAAGGGCTACACCAACTACCCGCCTGCCGAAGGCATAGGTGAGTTGCGCACTGCTGTCGGTGCATTCATCAACAAGTATCAAGGAGTACAGTTCAGCAACGATGAGATACTCATTGCGTCCGGAGGCCGACCAATTATATATACGCTGTTCAAGGCTATTGTAGATGAGGGCGACAAAGTGATCTATTCGGTGCCGTCGTGGAACAACAACCATTATGTGTCTATGAATCGCGGTCAGCACTGCATGATAGATACATTGCCCGAGAATGATTTTATGCCATCAGTAGCGGATATTGCCGCTCACATCAGCGATGCGGTGCTTATTTGCCTTTGCACTCCTCAGAACCCCACCGGCACAGTGATGCCAAAGGAAACACTGGAAGGTATATGTGATCTGGTGCTGGCAGAGAACGCTCGCCGCACAGGTAATCAGAAGAAGGTGTACCTGATGTTTGATCAGATGTATGCGCTGCTTACGTATAACGGAACCGAGCATCACAACCCTGTCGCGTTGAGGCCGGCTATGAAGGACTATACTGTATTCGTGGACGGTATCTCAAAAACCTTTGCAGCTACCGGTGTGCGTGTGGGGTGGGCACTTGGCCCTGCAAACATATTGGCTAAGATGAAAGCGCTGCTAAGCCATATAGGTGCATGGGCACCCATGGCGGAACAAAAGGCCGTAGCCAAATACCTGACCATGGATGCGGAAGTGGACGGTTACTTCAATGTCTTTAAAGCAGGACTACAGGAGCTGTTGGAGGCGTTTTATGATGGTGTCATTGCGCTGAAACACAAGGGTTACAATGTAGACTGTATTGCGCCAAAGGCAGCCATCTATCTAACTGTGAAGGCAGATCTGGTAGGTAAGACCACGCCGGAAGGGAAGAAGCTGCAGATGCAGGACGAGGTGACCCAATATATACTTGGGGCTGCTCAATTGGCCATGGT
This sequence comes from Chitinophagaceae bacterium, assembly GCA_014879545.1. Taxonomy (GTDB): domain Bacteria; phylum Bacteroidota; class Bacteroidia; order Chitinophagales; family Chitinophagaceae; genus Nemorincola. The sequence goes on from JACSRV010000249.1 coordinate 11,226, forward strand.
GCCGTTTTATTGTTTCGGTGCAGGCCACGATTCGCCCTGGTACCGCATCAGTGTGGGCACCTGCAAGACCACCGATATCCCGGTAGTGCTGGGCTTGCTGGAGAAAGCACTCAGTGATCTTCGCTAACAATTGCAACTGATTCTAAAAAAGAAAGAGGCGCCCAACACCTGTTTGAGCACCTCTTTCTTTCAATCATTTGTTGTTTAGAATGTTGCCGATGCGGGCAGGTCTTTTCCCGCCAGTCCCCATTTTTTGTTAGGTACTATGCCCATCTCAAATTCCAGTTCGCCGCCTTCAAGCAGTGTGGTGTGGTCTATGTAGGTTTTTGTGTACGGCTTCCCGTTCAGCTTCACACTCTGAATGTAGATATTCTTCTTTCCGCCGTTTTTGGTTTTCACTTTCATTGTCTTGCCTGAAGGCAGTTGCAATGTCACTTCATCAAAAACAGGGCTGCCGAATACATATTCGCCGCCACACGGGTTAGCAGGGTAGAAGCCGGTCATACTCCACACAGCCCACGCACTCATCTGGCCGCAGTCTTCGTTGCCTGCGTAGCCATCCGGCTGATCGTGGTACATGGAGTCGAGGATGGTGCGAACCCATTTTTGTGTTTTCCACGGTTCACCAACGAAACTGTACATATACGCAATGTGGTGGCTGGGTTCGTTGCCATGGGCATACTGACCAATCAGGCCGCTTACGTCAGGTGGTGCTTGTTCACCCTTAATGGCCGACGGCGCCTGGAACATGGCATCGAGCTTGTTGATAAACTTCTGGTTGCTACCGAACGCATTGGCCAGTCCACGCACATCGTGCGGCACAAAGAAGGTGTATTGCCATGCATTGCCTTCTTCGTAGAAAGATTTGCTGCCATCAGTAGAAGCATACATCGGGTCGAATGGTTCCACCCATTTGCCATTGCTGTCCTTGGCACGGATGAAGCCAGTGCTTTTGTCAAACAAAGTCTGATACGCCGATGCACGGATCATGAAGAGCTTGTGGTCGTCCATCTTGCCCAGCTTCTTCGCCACCTGAGCAATGCACCAGTCATCGTAGGCATATTCCAGTGTTTTCGTCACACTGTGCCAGGACGGGCCTTGCGGCACGTAGCCATATTTGCAGTAGGGTTGTACGCCACGTCCTTCCTGGTAGGCGCTTTTCTTCATAGCGTCAAAGGCGTGTTCTGCGTTTATGCCATCGGTGTTCTTAAGTATGGCATCGGCAATAACGGGCACAGCATGGTAGCCGCTCATACAGTTGGTCTCGTAGGTGCTTAGGTCCCATACCGGTAGCAGGCCCGTCTCATCATAGAATGCCAGCATGCTGTTGATGATATCCTTCAGGCGGCCCGGTTGGGTGATGGTGAGCAGCGGGTGCAGCGCGCGGAAGGTATCCCATAGGGAGAACACGGCATATCTTTGTCGTCCGTCTTTCGCCTTCAGTTTCCATCCGTCTGCATTCTGGTATTCGCCATCCCCATCAGAGTAGAGTGTAGGGGCCATGCAGGTGTGGTAGAGGGCAGTATAGAAGATACGTTTTAGTTTGTCGTCATTGGTCTTTACTTCCATCTTTTTAAGCTCTGCCTCCCATTTGTTTATTGCGTCCGCTTTCACCTTGCTAGGATTCCATCCGGGTATTTCGTCAAGTGATGTCAGTGCTTTGGTCTCGTTAACAGAGGATAGTGCCACCTTCATCATAAGCGGGCGCCCTTTCAGGTCTGCAAATTCCAGCTCGCCATTGTACCTGCCTTCTTTGTTCTGTTCGTCCACATTGATCTCCTGATGAGTGGTGTTGTTGAAGATGTGTAGCTTTTTGATCGGGGCTGATAAACGTGCCGCGAAATACACGCGCTGATACTTTGCCCACCCGGTGGAATAGCGATAACCGGTAATAGTGCTGTCGTCTACAAAGTTGATCTTACTGAACGCAGCACTATCGTAATTCATCTGGTAGGTCAGGTGGAAGCGAACATAAGGTGTGCTGCCCTTTGGGAAAATGTATTCGTGCAATCCACATCGTTCAGTAGCGGTCAGTACAGCAGTGACACCATTATTCATGCGTACGCTATAGTAGCCGGGGCCGGCCTGTTCGTTCTTATGGCTGAAGCCTACCTTGAAAAAGCGCTGAGCATCATCTACGTGTGCCGTATGCGGCATAACGGATACGTCTATCCAGTCACCCACTCCGGTGCCACTCAGGTGGGTATGGCTGAATCCAACAATAGTGCTGTCGGCATAGTTGTAGCCGCTGCACCAATCCCAGCCCTGTGTGCCATTATCTGGGCTTAGCTGCACCATGCCAAAAGGAACACAGGCTCCCGGGAAGGTGTGGCCATGCCCTCCGGTGCCGATAAATGGATCTACGTACTTTACAAGATTCTGCCCGAAGGAAGTTGCAACTGAAAAAACAGTCGCAATCAAAATAAACGATCGTTTTACGTTGTTATTTAACATGCTACGAAAGTATAAAATGTGCGGAATAGTTTGTTTTCCCGCTCTGTAGTGCCCTGTGACGAAAAATGGCATTATTTTTGAACCAACCAAAACAGTTTATTAACTGTCTGTAACTCTGAAAATACCCAAAATAAATACCTTATGAAAAAAAATCACCTTTTGATAGTCGTCGGACTATCCGTCCTCTTTGTGACAAATTCTTGCCGGAAAAAGAAACCCGATGTTTCTAATGTCAACAATGTCACCTTCTCGTCTGTAGAAGACATGTTCTCAAAGTTGTCTTTAAAGCCGAAAACTCTAATCGTGAACGGTTCGACAGGCGGTAGTTTCTTCGGCAACAGTGGTACCCGATATGTTTTTCAGCCAAATTCCTTTCAGGACATGTCCGGTAATCTGGTGACGGGTGATGTTCAGGTGAAGGTAACTGAGTTCCTTCGTGAAGGAGATATGGTTTTCTCGCGCATGCTTCCTGTCAGTAACAACGAACCGCTGATATCTGGCGGTTGTTTTGATATTTCTGCTACGTCAGATGGCAAGGAAGTGTATCTTAAACCGGGTACTACTTTTGCCGCACTTATGCCTCAACCGGGCGTTGCCAATGAAGTTATGTCGGTTTTTAAAGGTAATCGCATTAATGGTAATGATCGTAATATCGTAAATTGGGATACAGGCAAGGTGAACAAATTTATTGAGCCTATTCAGTCAACTAAATTCCCGAGAATTGACACATTCGGTATATTTTCTGACAGTTTTGGCCTATACAATGCCGATAGGTTCATGTCCAATCCAAACTATCAAACTTTTAAAGTTACTCTTGATGTATCGGGCGCCTCACTTATTCCATCCACAAATGTTTTCGCCTACGCTGTCTATGACAATGTGACCGGTGTTTGGCCTTTGGGCATGATAGGGTCTTATGATAATGGTGTGTTTGAAGAGCGTCACGTGCCGAATATTCCTGTGCATCTGGTTGTTTTCGCATTAATAAATAACCGCTTCTATGGTGGTGTGGTGGCTGTTGTCCCGAAAAATGGTGAGAACTACACTGTGAAGTTGATTGAGACAGATGTAGATGAATTCAGGAAGATGGTAAATACAAAATAGATCAGATCAACAATAGATTGGGTGTATCGGCACCTTGCCGGTACACCCATTTTCGTATTTCATTCACAGTATAAAAACTATATTTGACTGAAATTGTGTTGCCGCGCCTAAGCGGTATATGAGAACGACTTTCCTCATTATTTGCCTGCTTGCCTTCTCACTGGCCGCATACACGCAGCAACCTGTTGCCCGTGATACGACCACCGGTACCGATATTGTCAGGTCGGGACGGAATACTACAAGGGTTAATCCATACTTGCTGGATACACTTCTAAAGCAGATACCCATTTCGCGTGCGTTATTTCATGATAAGATCAGTAATGAACAGAACCGGGCAGATGCGGCAGACGGCAAAGTAGATGGAAGTGTGTTTGTGCCGGGCAACGTGCAGGCAACAAAATTGTTGAGTCGTGCACTGATAAGAGAGGTGAAGGAGATGCAGACAATGGTGGAGAATATGCCGCCCAATGGAAGAGATTCTGTTGTCAGCAATCAGCAAAAGATACAAAGTCTGCGTGCCATATGGGAAATGCTGCGGCAGTATAACGGTGATCCACGTCCCGACGCCGGATATTATGTGCAACTCGTGCAGAACATGCACGATATGATCGTTGCCGCCAATGAGCACAAATCACTTGATTTTGTAATGGCGAACCCATGTCTCGCAACTCTGGATAATAGCAGGGTGTTGCTGGATAACCAACCGGAATCCCGGACATTCATTTATAAGTGGATGGGGCAACGCGATCCGGTTCTGATGTTGAAACGTCTGGAAGAGTTCTCAAAAGACACATTCGCTACGGATATTATAAGCGCTGCAGCAAGGAAAGAACCTAAGTTGATATTCAATTATGCATTGTCCAGCAACGTACTTTTAAAGAAGGCAATTTATCGCACCAAAGATCCGTTTGTGCAAGCCATCGTTCAGATCACAGCAGAATCTGCGGCTCCATTGCGGGCTCTGCCGTTCGTGGCAGATCTGATGAACGGAGTCAAGACAATTGACGACATAGATACGATAGCTTCAGATCCGGTGAGAAGTTTTAATGAACTGGTAAGGTTGCGTACAAGCAATGAACCTCTTTCGCGATCGTTGTATACCGATGAGATAGAATACAGCGCATTGAAGAATTTTGTTCGCCAGATGAACGAACTGCACGATACGACCGATGACGTGCGCTTTAGGTGTGTTGATAGTTTGTCGCCGGAGGCTTTGTATTACATCATGGTATATGGAAGGGAAGAGATCTACACAAGTAGTTTCCTTGGCACTTTTCATCGGTTTCTTGAGCGAATGAAGCCCGAACCGGCAAACAGAGTGCTGGACAGACTGCATAGGGATCAGTTCAGAACTTTTATAAGGCTTTGTGCAGGGTATAATACACTGTCTGAGTTTTTGATGGCCATGGAAGATTCCTCTAGGATCGCGTTGATGAACGACTTCGTGGGCGGATTGCAGAACGGAGCAGATAATGAACTGGAGGATGCTGTAAATGTGGCTGATGCATTGGGGAGTATAAGGGATTCATCCTTGTTTGTTTATCTACAGCAAAAAGTGCGTGAGAACTACGACCGTTGTGTACGGATGGAAAGCCGTAAGGGTATCGCCATCTATAAACTATTAGGCCTGCTGATTGATGCCGGGCAGTCTTCGGTGAGTGATACAGGTGTTGCCAGAACATCGGCCCGGTTGAAGTTGCCACCTGTAAATGTACTGCCTGCAGCGTTATTGGCTAACGATACGGGGGCGATACTCGAACGACTGTTTTTCTACGGCGATCAGGATGGTGTAGATGCATACCGTGGTTTCATTGACGAATACCGAAAGAACCCGAAATGGAAAGTAGATACCTCTGCCAGATACTGGGCGACAGTTAGTTCTCTTGTCGGCAAGCGCATTATAATGTATGCGAACTATCCGTTGAAGGAACCTGAAGATGATGTAGCGATTGATTCGTTGGACGCGTTTTTGCGATCAGTATATGTGCGCCCTACTGTAGTAATTCACAGGGGGCACAGTTATCATGTAAAAGGAACTATCTCCCGCATTGACACTAATGCGCGCTTGGTCATGCTTGGGTCCTGCGGAGGGTATCACAATGTTTCCGGTGTATTGGCAAGGTCACAGGGCGCTCATATCATTTCATCGAAACAGACAGGAGTAGGTGCCATCAACGAGCCAATAATCAGGGCTATCAATACGCAGTTGCAGGAAGGTTCGGATGTGAATTGGATAGCGGTATGGAAGGGGCTGGACGATGGTTTTTCTAAGCGCAGGGAGCTTTATGAGAAATTCACGGATTACATACCACCCCACAAAAATCTTGGGGTAATCTTCATAAAGGCTTACAGTGCAATGATGCAACGCAAGTAGTCCTCGTCACTTTTTATTAATTTTCTTGTCGAACGTTTAGCTCTGTGTGCTCCTAAGAATTATTATCTTGAGCGTATAATTCTTCCCTTTGCATCACGATAATAATAAACTGGAGCGTGGTCTTAGTCTTTGGCAAGCCACAGCCATTAACATGATCGACATGGTAGGGATAGGTCCTTTTGTCACCCTTCCTATGATCGTGTCGTTGATGCACGGGCCAGCCGGTGTACTTGCGTGGTTGTTAGGAGCGTTGCTTGCCTACATGGATGGCATGGTATGGGCAGAATTGGGTGCAACCTGGCCGGAAGCCGGTGGTAGTTATGTTTTTCTGGGAAAGCTGTATGAAGGGAAGAAGATAGGCAAGTTGATGCCTTTCCTTTTCATTTGGCAGACCACAATTCAGGCGCCATTGGTCATAGCCAGCGGTGCCATAGGTTTTGCCAAGTACTTTTCTTTTTTGGTGCCTTTGGGGGATATTGAAAAGAAGATGGTCAGTGGTTCACTGGTGCTGCTTTTGGTAGCGTTATTATACAGACGGATCAATAGCATCGGTAAGATATCTGTGGTTTTGTGGGTCATCACGGGAGGTACGTTCTTATGGCTGATCTTTTCAGGGATTGGTCATTTCAATGCCGGACAGGCATTTGCAGTTGATCTCAGTACTTTTGACAGCAGCACCCTTTTGTATGCTGCCCTAGGCAAGGCGTCTCTGAATGCCGTTTACTCTTATCTGGGTTACTACAATGTTTGCCATCTGGGTGGGGAGATCAAGGATCCTCAACGGAACATTCCCAAGAGCATCCTTATTTCCATTACGGGTATTGCTCTTCTTTACCTGGCTATGCAGACCATGGTGCTTGGAGTGTTGCCGTGGCAGCAAGTGGCGGTTTCGGATTTTGTGGTGAGTCAGTATTTCGAGCATATATACAGCAGTCATCTTGTAGGGCAGATAGCTACCCTTTTGATACTTGTGATAGCTGCTTCTGCACTTTTTGCAGGAATTCTCGGGTACTCACGTATACCCTATGCAGCAGCGCTCAAGGGTGATTTTTTCAGTGTATTCTCACGTGTGCATCCGCGCCTGCATTTTCCCCACGTGTCTTTATTAGTGATCGGTGGAGTGGGCTTCTTGTTCAGTCTGTTGTTCCGTCTGGGCGAGGTGATCACTGCAATACTTATGATGCGGATGCTGGTACAGTTTGTGTCGCAGGCATTAGGGCTTATTGCCTGGCGTTATCAGCAACCAAGTGCCTCGCGTCCGTTCAGGATGCCTTTATTCCCTTTGCCGGCAATTCTAAGTATCTGTATCTGGCTTTTTATTTTCTTCAACAATGAAGTAAAGTATCAGCTGTTCGCAGTTAGTATCATATTGAGTGGCACAGTCGCTTATTTCATTCGCGAGCGAATTATCCGATCACGACAGAGCGCATAGAGATTGACCCGTAGTCAAATTTGTCGTTGAAGTATTTCAATTCATCTCCGGGTTGTTTCAGTCCCAGTATGTAGAACAGCGGCAACAGATGGTCATTAGTTGGGTGAGCCATACGGGCGGTTGTGCCCAGGATCTGTTGGTATTTGAGTATAGATGCATGGTCGCCCTTGTTCATCCATTCAGTGAACTTTGTATCGAATTCGGTAGCCCAGTCAAATTTCTTACCGGTATTTCCCCAATCTACCATTCCCAGGTTATGTACGAGGTTGCCGCTTCCAATTATGAGCACCCCTTTGTCGCGGAGTTTGTTCAATTGTTTGCCTATTTCGTAATGGTACTGCAATGGCTGATCGTAATCGATGCTCATCTGATAAACCGGAATATCTGCAGCAGGATACATAGGTAGCAGCACACTCCAGGTGCCGTGGTCAAGGCCCCAGCTATCATCAGTCTGTACGTGAGAGTAAGTGATGAGGTCCTTGGTCAGATTGGCTAATTCCGGCGCGCCCGGTGCAGGATATTGCTGATCGAAGAGTTTTTTTGGAAAGCCGCCAAAGTCGTGAATGGTGCGGGGTTGAGCATTGCCCGTCACTTTAGTACCCTTCGTTATCCAGTGTGCCGAAATGGAAAGTATAGCTTGCGGACGCGGCAGTGATTTGCCCATCTTTCTCCAGGTTTGGCTGAATGAATTGTCCTCAATTGCGTTCATAGGGCTGCCGTGGCCTATGAAAAGTACCGGCATGCGTGACGATGACTTGAGGCTGCTGCCCATGTTTGCTAACGCAGATAGTGTTGTCATACCTGTTATGTGTGCTGCGGCAATGATGCCGCCCGCTTTTATGATGTCTCGCCTTTGCATGGCTGGTTTGTTTTACTTGCGGTCTCCGAAGCTTTTCCGATAACCACTACACAAAAATACATGTATGTACACGTAAATCCAAATTTCACTACTCACACAAATATAGATGTAATTGATTAAGTGAAATTTTCCTACTTTTCCGCTATGTCTCAAACTATTCCGGCTACAGTTGCTGCACATTTGTCAAAGGATAAAAAGCTTGCCGGAGTTATGCGGGTGACAACACCTTATCTGCTGAAAAAGCGCAAGAATGTGTGTCTGCGATTGTGCGCGTCCATTATAAGTCAGCAACTGTCTACCAAGGTTGCAGAAGTGTTTTTCAAGCGTTTTCTGGATCTTTATGAGGGAAAGGAGCCAACACCACAGGAGATCGCAGAAACACCTTTTGCAACCTTGCGTGGCATCGGGTTGTCTAATGCGAAGGCACAGTATGTACTGAACGTGGCCAACTATTTTCTGGAACATCAGATAACAGACAGGAGACTATACGGTTGTACATCGCAGGAAGTGATGGATCTGTTGTTGCCCATAAAGGGGGTAGGGAAGTGGACCGTAGAAATGTTACTTATGTTCACGTTGGGGCACGACGATGTTTTTCCGTTGGATGACCTTGGCATTCAGCAGGCTATGGCCGGCATTTACAAACTCGATGTTTCCGACAAGCGAGCATTGCGCGCTCAAATGTTGAAGATCTCTGAGAAATGGGCGCCTTACCGAAGTTATGCCTGTTTCTATTTGTGGCCCTATAAAGATGCCGGAAAGTGATGGATATAGCGACGGGGTACTGTTGCTAATATTCCTATTTTTGCGTCGCTCTGTAGCCGATGCAAGTAAAAGACCATTATAAAACACTGGGTGTTAAGCCATCTTCGGGAATAGCGGAGATAAAGAAGGCATACAGAGCGCTAGCTGTAAAATATCATCCCGATAAGAATCCGGATTCGGCGTGGAGTGAGGCCCATTTCAAGGAAATCAGCGAAGCATACGGTGTATTAAGTGACCCAAAGAAAAGAGCAGCGTACGATGAGGATAGGTGGTTGTCCGGGGTGGGGCAAAGAACGAGTTATCAGGAAGGAGTGACGCCTGCGTGGCTGCGAAAGGTGAGCGAAGAATTGAACGTGAGTCTTGCAAAAATGGATACTCATCGTCTGCGACAACATACTTTGCAGGCATACATCATGATGATACTTACAGATGCTCATCTTGGTGTGCTGCAAAGTGAGGGTGACCGGGAAGTCAATTACGCTATAATCAAAGAGGTAATCAAGGCAACCCGTCATTTGGAACTCAAGTATCTCGATGTTATTCTGGAGGCGCTGCTCGTGGTGGCCGGAGATGATGAAATGGCTAAGACCACAATCGGAAACTACACGAGTTATAGGGTCAAGCGCGAACGGAAGGAGCGGATGATCCCATACATTGTGATGGCAGTGACACTGCTGTTGTGTGCATTGATGTACTTATTCGGTGCCCCTCGATAAACCCGGTAACACTGCTATCTTTGCAGTATGTTCTACTCATTTAAGGGATTTGTTCCGGTGGTGCATCCATCGTCGTTCGTTCATCCGCAGGCTTCTGTTACAGGAAACGTAATTATTGGCAGAGACGTGTATATAGGGCCGGGAGCTGCCTTGCGCGGCGACTGGGGTGGGATAGTAATAGAAGATGGTTGTAATGTGCAGGAAAACTGCACGGTGCATATGTTCCCGGGAACCACGCTCACCTTGAAGGAAGGCGCTCACATAGGCCATGGCGCAATTGTGCATGGTGCCAATGTGGGGCGGAATGTACTGGTGGGTATGAATGCAGTGTTGATGGACGAGGCCGAGATAGGCGATGAGTGTATCATTGGTGCAATGACATTTGTTGCCGCTAAAACTATAATACCCGCGCGCTCACTTGTTGTTGGGAACCCGGGTAAGGTCATTAAGGAGGTGAGTGATGATATGCTTGCCTGGAAGACCATGGGTACACGGCTGTATCAAATGCTTCCCGCAGACTGTCACGAAAGTCTGATTGCCTGCCAGCCGCTCACAGAGCTACCTGCAAACAGGCCCAGGCAGGAGTCGTTGTATGCAACGTGGGAAGCAATAAAACAGACTAAAATGTAAGAGCCGGAAAGCCGGTCTCTTACATTTTAGGGGCATAAAAAAGACGTGTATCGCTACACGTCTTGGAATGATATGTTAAGTGTTGCTGTTAAAAATTAAATTACTTTAACGTTCACGGCATTTAAACCTTTCTTACCATTTTGAACTTCGAAAGACACTTTGTCGTTTTCGCGGATCTGGTCTTTCAGGCCTGACACGTGAACGAAGATGTCCTGACCGCCGTTTGATGGCGTAATGAAACCAAATCCTTTAGTTTCATTGAAGAATTTTACTGTACCTTCTTGCATTTTGTTTGGAATAAAAAATTAATAATAAGCAAATCTACATTTTTTTTATAAAACAACAACAATTAATGTGGGTTTTTATAAAATGATATTGAGCGTGCTTTTTGTCAGAAAAAATAA
>JACSRV010000071.1 GCA_014879545.1 Chitinophagaceae bacterium
ACTAAAATGTTAGCAAAATCGGGCTCTTTTTATTCGGTTGCGTTTTTTAACAAAGCGGGAAATCCAACCTATTTCTTCAGAATGACCTGATGTCTGACAAACTCCCACTCGGGAGGAAGAATACTATACATAACCGTATTTCTGAAAATCCCGTTCTCTCTGATACGTTCATGACGCAAAACGCCCTCGAAAACACCACCAATACCTTCGATGGCCTTACGACTCCTGAGATTGATCTCATCGGTAACCAATTGGACTCTAATAGCAGCAAGCACATCGAAACAATAATTCAACAGCAGGTATTTACATTCCCTGTTAACGCCAGTGCGCCAATAAGCCGGATCATACCAGGTCCACCCAATCTCCAACTTACGGTGTTGCGGAAAAATGTTGTGAAACATGGTGCTTCCTATAATAGCCCCGGTAGCCTTTTCAACCACCGCGAACGGGTATTGTTCTTTTGTTGCCCGCTTGAGCACGGCGGTTTCAAGCAGTTGCAGCAGGCGACGTTCATCGCTACCGTCTACCGACATATATTCCCAAATGCGCCTGTCTGCTCCGATCTTGAGCAATTCGGGAAAGTGCGCCCTTTCAAGGGGAACTAGTCTAACCATTTCGCCTTCCAGTACTACCGGATGCCCGATCCAATCTGCAGGATTTATCATTGTGCAATTTTAATCAGGTCAAATTTAGTTCAGAACGCCCGGAAACCACGCTGTACAGTTAAATCCGAATCTATATAACTTGCACATCCGAAATGTATGCAGCATGAGTGAACCGAGATCTGATATAGCAAGCCATAGATGGGTTGAGAACATTCACATCCTTTTGTGGTTGATGAAGGATGCCTGTTGGGCACTTGTATGGAAACCGGGCGCTATCGCGATGATCGTGCCTACCATCGCTGTTGCCTTCTTTCTGCTTATCCGCAACAGACACCACCGATCAGAGACATTTCATAATGCTGCAGTTTGTGCGTGGATAACCGGAAATTCGACATGGATGCTCGGGGAGTTCTACAATATTGAGTTGCGCCCGGTAGCAGCGACTCTATTCATCACAGGCCTGCTGATACTTACAGTGTACTATTTGTTCTACTTCAGGAAAGACCGCAAGGAAGAAAGCAAACCACAATAACGTCTGCCTATTTACGGCTCGCCGTTTGGGGGATAGTTTTCATCAATTCATTTTGCATGTACAGGTGATACCTGTAGTTGGCCGACCCTTCCAACACCTGGACAATATCCTCGATCTCGGCATCATCGCCAGACGGGTCGTACTCCTTACGCAAATTGTTGTTGAACATTACACCAACTGACTGCCACAGAACCGCATTAAACCCGCCACGCAATTCTCTGATGATGCTGTAACAATTCTGACCTGCCTGACGGTTGATGAGTTTCACAAGCACGTGTCCCTGATCTACTGTAAGATTTTTTAACGGTTGTTTAAATGCCACATCCAACTTCCGGTCAGTTTCGCGCAGATACTTTTTGCGATCACGTCGTCTCTCAAGCGTATCAAGTGTGGTATGTACATCCTTTAGTATAGCAGCGGCAGTGAGGGCATACGGGTATACAATATAGATATCGCGCCTCAATATGTTTCTACGTACCCGGGCCTCTTCATTAATATAAAAAGCCGTTCTGGTAAACTCGGGCAGAAATGCCATCGGGTACGTTTGGCCATTCTCCACCACTGCACCCAAACGTATTGTGTCATTTACGCCCACCTGCGCAGAACAGACCGTTCCGAAAAAACCGGCTGACACAACGAAAAGGGAAACAATAATATATCGATAAAAGACGAACATTAATCCTCAGACATTGATGCAGTCTAAATGGACTGCCTGCATCCTATTGTAAATTTCGGCATTTTCTGCAGTATAAAACGCAACTACCCCGAACTATTATATATATGATATGTTAATTCTAATGAAAGGGTTTCCCCTATAGGCGTCAGCACGTTACCTTTGTGACAGGATATGAGCAAACTGACGATAACAGGCGTAGCGATAGCGTTAATGCTGTCTGCATGTAGCAAGGAAGTCAAGAAGCCACTTTCTAAAGACGAGATCCAACGGCAGATAGACAGTATTGCGCAGGCACGTATGCGAGAACTGGAAAGAGATGCCCAAAAGGAGTTGGAGCATAGGATAAAAATAGAGGTAAAAATAAAAGCTGACTCTATTCTACAGGAAAAACTGAGATCAGCCACACCAACGCAAGCAGATAGCGCAATAATTCGACCCCAGTGACGCGAGTTGACGAACCACAACTGATTGTATTCTTTGACGGGGTGTGCAACCTGTGCAACAGCAGTGTACAATTCCTCATCAGAAAGGACAAGGATCTATTACTCACCTTTTGTTCCCTGCAGTCAGAAAGAGGAGCGGAAGCGATGAAACAAGTTGCCAAACAGGCAGGCGTACCCAAAAGCATAATTCTTCTGGCGGGCGACCGATACTACACAAAATCTACGGCAGTATTGAAAATTGCCCGGACATTGGGCGGAAAATGGGCACTACTCTACCCCTTCATCCTGATCCCAAGAGCGTTAAGAGACCTTGTATACGACCTGATAGCAAGGAACCGATACAGATGGTTCGGTCGATCGGAAACATGCATGGTGCCGGACCGTTCAGTTGCGGCGCGGTTTCTTAGCTAATAATAAACAGCCGCATTTCCCCGTTCTGATATAAATTTGACTATGAAGAATTTTTTATCGCTCGTTGCTTGCCTTACCATGATCTTCGGATCATGGTGTAGCCATGCGCAGGAAGTCACCTACACCAAATATGAGAAATTCGACTACCACACAGACGCCTATTCAGTTGTAGGGATGTCCGGCGGGAATATTTTCACGTACATCAGGAACAATGACGGCTCCCGACTGGACGTATATAACGACTCTCTGAACAAGGTAGCAACGGTGCTACTGGACTTCTTTCCATCACGCATCTACCATGTGCGCTTCATCACCTATCCTGACAAAATAATAGCGCTCTACCAGGCACTTGAAAGCAATAAAGTTGTGCAGTATGCCGCGCTGCTGGACGAAAACGGACTCTTGAAAGGGAAACCATTAGAACTTGGAAGTATCCGCACAGGAATCTTTGGGGCAACACGAAACTACTTCTCCTCGGCCTATTCAGACAATAAAAAGAACATCATCATCTACACCGCTACCGACAAGGAAAATGAGATAACGGTGGACTGCAAATGGCTGAACGACGAATGTGTCTTGACACACAACAGCAAGGTCACATTCTCGGCCGAGAACCGTGCTGAACACAAGGAGGTGAATGTTGCCAATGACGGCACAGTGTATATGGCCGCCTACACACCAATTGGATCGGAGGACTATGCAGATCAATACTGGATATTGAAACTGAAACCGGGCGCAGCGGCTTTTGAAGCGAAAGAGCTGGCGCTGAGCGAAAAATATGCCACGGGCGGATACACGAAGGTGGACAACGTGAACAATACAGTCTACTTCGGAGGTTTTTATTCAAATGATAAGAACGGCAATTTCGACGGCATCATCTATGCGGCATACAGCAACACGGAAGACAAATATACCATCAACAAGTTTATTCCCTTTGACGGACAGCTGGCCGGCGCTTCCGGTTCTTCAAGGCGTGGTGGCATTTTTGACAACTATGTAGTGCGGCAGCTGATTGCCAAAAACGACGGTGGTTTTGTTATGATATCGGAGATGACCTACATCACCACAAGGAGCAGTTTCACACCCGGGTTCGGCTACTACTCATTCTACACACCATACATGAACTCTTCAGTTCGCGAGTATCATTACAACGACATCATGGTGCTTTCATACGACAAGAACGGTGTAAAGGAGTGGAATTCGTTTGTACACAAACAACAATACTCGCAGGAAGATGAAGGCGTATTCTCGTCCTACGCACTCCTGAACACGGGTGGCACACTTGCTTTCCTTTATAACGACTTCGATATCCGCCACTCACGCATTCAGCTATCTACTGTGAGTCCGGAGGGAGGCAAAACAGAGACGCATGGCCTTGCGGCTGATGGGAATGACTATCCCGATTGGTTGCCACGCAGTTCGCGTCAGGTATCCGGAAGGTCGTTGGTTGTTCCGTGCGTGAAGAAAAAACAGATCTGCTTTGCCCGTGTGTCTTTTTAACCGCATCAGTTAGTGCGATAAACGCCACCCTGATAGGTTGACAAGTAGATATTCTTATTCTCGAAGTAGAGCAGATAGCCGTTGCGATCCCAACGGGGCTTTATTCTGAAGCGAGTAAACGGCGCGCCCGACAGGTCCGTATAGTCATTATTAAAGATAGTGCCGTACTTCTTTAACAGAAGACCATACCACATCATGGTCTCATATCCGCGCCACATCATTTCTGTAGGAGTCCCTCCGAACTCTTTTGCAAACTTAGCGGCAATTGAGCGCCGCACATCGGTACTACCTGAATCGAAATTGAACGGGTAAGAAACATTGATGGTGAGATTTTTGTAAACATCAGCACTCTTCAACTTCTGCATCGTGTTCCAACCCGGCATGCCATAAACTTCTATATGCGTACCCGGAAAACCAACGGACAAAGCCGCGAGCAAACTATCTGCAAAAACCGGATCAAGGATACTCACCACAACAATATTGGGCTTTGTCGTGTCAAGGACATTTGCCAGCAATTCTCGGCCCGGCACATTGTTGCACAACAACTTCCTGAATGTTACGTCACTGTACAGATCGTTCAGGATATAGAGTGCTGCGTTATCATCAGCGAGTGAAGATGTGCGGTATAGAAGCGTAACATTTGCGCCGGCGTATTTCCGGGAAAGATCGTCAATAATAAACTCGCAATGGCTCTTGATGGTTGGCTGCAGCATGGTGAAATACTGGTTGTCCTTAACCCAACCGTCATAATTGGACATTGCGGAAACAAAGTTGATCTTCTTCTTTTTCGCGTACCCGGCAAGCACCGGAATATCATGCTGTTCAACAGCACCAATGATGAGATCTGTTGAATCGAGCCTGCGATTATTGATAAGCATCTCGGGAGATTCAGAAAACGAACCTGCATCAAAAATGTTTATATCAAGCTTAAGCCCCATATTTTTCAGACTGTCGGCGGCAAGCTTTACACCCTGATAAAAAGCCAATCCCGGAGCGGCCTTTTCCGGCACTTTCTCTTTGAATGTGACTGCCTCACCACGCACCAGCTCGTCGAGATACAGCGGAGCAATGACACTGACACGATAACGTTTCTTTCTTTTGGATTCAGGATAATAGATCTCCTGTTTCTTCTTAGCTAAAGGCTTCACCTCCTCCTGGACAGCAGGTGCGGTCTTGGGTTGCGCGATCATTGGCTCTTCCTCCTTTTGCTTGTACCTCTTTTTTGAGGAAGGTTGTTCGCTCTTTCCGTCCTGTTCGGCACTCTTTGTTGTTGCAGACTCCATGGCTTCCTTCGAACGTTGCGCGACGCTTTTATACTCTTGCGCAGAAACCGTACCAACAAAAAACACTACAAAACACAGAATATGAAACAAGCGAACCATAGAAAGAAGAATACAAAAAAACAGAGACAAAAGTAATATAATCAACCACAGATCGCGCGGAAAGAATCGAACAAGAGCATCAGTTCAAAGGAATGCCCATCCACGTGTATTTTCTGAACATGGTCTTACGCCCCAATTTACTCTTGCCCATATATTCATTCAACCATGCCTTTTGTTCGGCGAGTGCAGACATAGCATCGTTAACCGTTTTGAGAACCGGCCTGATCATTTCATCTATCTTAGGATCTTCGCCTTTTATCTGCTTCAGGCGGGTATCAGCGCCACTGATACGTGTGTCAGCCTTATCAAGCATAGCCCTTATAGCCGCGTCAGACCGTGCCGGGGTGAACTGGTGATTGCGGTAGTTTATAAATTCATTCAGATCGTTGACACCTTCATTAAAATCGCTGACTGCCGAATTATATACGTCTACCAATTTATTCTGACGATCGACCGTCGCATTGTGTCGAAGTATCTCAATGTTCTCCCTGAGATTATATAAACGGTCGTGAACCACTTGATTGCTGACACCATTCTGCTCCAGCCTGCGCGCTTCTGCAACCATCTTGCCTTCGTCGTTCAGCTTCAGGTATGCCTCAATTGTATCGGCATAAGAAAAGTACTGAGCCGTTTTCCCCTGCACCAACTTCCCATCGGCAAACTCTTTGTTGGTCAACGGCCTTTCCAGCATCTGCCACATGGGATCAAACGGCATGTGCGTCTTCACGAGCGCAGTGGGGTCGGCCATAAAATATTGATTGTTGATAGTGGCGCTGAATTTTTCGTTCAGGATTACACCGCTGCCCCACGTAGGGTCGAACAGCTTCCATTTGCTATCAATACGGGCGGCACACCAACCATGCCGCGTGTAACCCGTCTGGCTATTCTGTCTTGTATAACCCACGACCACAGACGAAGGGACCTCGCATTTCTCACACAACTCGTTAAAAAGAGCAGCATAATGTTCGCAAACACCCTTACGTGTGCGCAACACCTTGTCGATCTTTTCGCGCGTGGTCTCCTTTTCGTTGAAGGCAAACATATTATCCACGTCGTAGGAAACATTTGTGGCTACCCAAATAAAGATCGCCCTCACCTTGTCGGCCTGAGTCTGGAAATTACTATTGATATACGCGGCAATAGCGGTTGTGGAGTTAGTTTTATCGGCCGGCATCGCCAATGCAGCCTTATCTACGGCGGCATACGCATTGGTATTCTTCTGCGCAACGGCAGTGCCGGCCAAGGACAAATACAATATCAGGAACAAATTCTTCACGAAGCAAATATATCAAAACCACCTAACCACTTTGTTAAAACACCCGTATATCTGTCGGAAAGACACCTCATTACTACGTGACACAACCGATATCTTTACAAAAAATCGACCTATGTACCACACGACGATATCTGATGACACACTAGTTTACTGCCTTAAGGCATCTTCATTCCCCAATGGGGTCGGTGCTGTTTACGACAAGCTACATGCTGAATACCCACCGGAGGGTGGCCGGTCTTACTTCGGGAGATCACGGCCTGCACCCGATGGCAAGATCACCTATATGGCCGCAGTAAAGTTAAACGACACAGACGGCATACCGCCTTCCGAATATGAGCGATTCACCATAAACAAAGGCAGGTACGTAGCGAAAGATATAGGCAACTACATGGCTAACCTGCCCGCGATAGGTGCGGCATTTGCTGAAATGATACGGGAGCCGGATGTGGCTCCCGATGGTTATTGTCTTGAAGTGTACCTTAGCCCCACAGCGCTGACTTGTATGGTGAAGCTGACGGACTAAAGCGTTTCTATTTCCGATATCCGAGATCGTCAACCAACGAACCAGGCAAAGCAGGCAACAAATGCCGCGGCAAAAGGAAAGAGGTAAGCTCTGAAAGCTCTTTAAAAATATAGTGACTGTCGGCAGCACCTCTCAGGTATTCAGCACCCGAACTGCCGCCGGTGCCTACACGCTTGCCTATTGTGCGCTGCACCATGTGTATATGCCGGTGACGCCACATAGACATCAGCTCGTCAACCTCAAGCAGCGTGCTGAGCAGCTCATATGGAAGTTGCAGCAGCGGCTGATCGCGATAAAGCATGATGAACATAGCATTACGTGCTGCATCTACGCTGAACGAACGGCCCTCGGGATACTCGCCCTTATTGATGAAAATGGAATCGAATACCTTTACTTGGGCCATTTCAGCCTCCGAAAGACTGCTTACATAGGCCTCGCGATACTTGTTCCAGAAATCGCTTGTCCCTTCTTGGCCCCAATATTCTAGGTTATTAACAAATGGCATACGGGTAAGCCACTTATCTATCAACACAAGCAAAGACAATTCAGATTCGGCAGTCTTCACCCTATCGACATCTGCTGTGGTAAGCTGCGAAAGATAATAAGCCTTACCGTGGCGCTGATCGTACTTTAACCCCAACGAGGCCTCTATCATTTTGAACTGAATACTTTGAAAACCTGAGGCCGGCCTGAGGAGATCGCGGAAATCGAGAAAATCGAGCGGGGTCATAGTTTCCAGAACACCCATTTGCATCACTGCGACATCCAATATTCTGCAAATGCGCTTCAACCTATGCACACTGTTGTAAATATCCGGCGTGTTATTCTCGATATTGCTTTGCGAAAAAATCCCACGGATGATACCCAACTCGTGGAGGATCTGCTTGAACCACAATTCATATGCCTGATGAATGATGATGAAAAGCATTTCATCATCGGCACGTATACCCTCTTTCTGGCTTTCGGGAGATTGCGCATTCAGGATCTTGTCCAGCTGAAGATATTCGCTGTAATAAACGGGTTTGCGTTCCTTTTTTTCCATGGCGTGAAATTAGTAAAATACCGTTCACACAATTCAACACAAACGCATATTATCGAAAATAAATAAATTACTACCTGACCCGCTTTTTTCGAAGATCTTGCGGTAGGCGGCCTGCTGCAATATCATCGATAGCGGAAGCCATGCGCTGCACTACCTCCTCTGAAGTAACTGCGGAAAACACCCAGGCTGTCCACTCTTTTTGCTCGCTTGATGTAAAGCCATTGAAAACGCTAAGTGCCTGTGGTTCATCACGAAGCGCCTCCATAAAGTCGGCAAGCGCGGGTTCTTCTGTTGCGCGGTCTGCAAAAAGCTGAATATGCACGCTATCGCCTGCTTCCTTGCCTATTTTCTTTCTGATCTCGGCTTTCACCGCAAGAAACAACTGTCCACCCTTTATAGGCATCAGGCTCACCTGTTGCATTAAGTGACCATCGATGGTCGCATCAACACGAGTCCATCCGAAATTCTTCTTTCCGCCCTTGATGACGGGTGGTAACAGCGCGTAGGTCCAGCCTCCCTTCATGGGCATCTTCTCCAGAACGATATCACCCTTAAACAACTGCTGTTTCATGGAATAATAGTGTTAAATATCGGGCAACTAAGTTACGATAATAGCCCGACCACCCCAATTTGTAGTCCTTTCTTGCTAACTTTATTATCAGATATCCGATGCAGGATATCGCCATGTCAAAAGGCCGGGTGACGGAGATCGGAAATCAATAAAAATCAAATTGTTATGCAAACAGCATACATAGTCTCAGGGTATAGGACAGCCGTCTGCAAATCGAAAAAAGGGGCATTTAGAGCCTACAGGCCCGATGACCTTGCCGTAGAGGTGATAAAGGGGCTATTGGCATCGCTGCCGCAACTGGACCCGAAACTGATAGACGACGTGATAGTAGGGAATGCTGTACCCGAGGCCGAACAAGGTTTGCAGGTAGGTCGGATAATTGCCAACCGTGCGGTGGGTGAATGGGCACCCGGCTTTACCATCAACCGGTATTGCGGATCGGGCCTGGAGGCGATAGCGATCGCAACGGCAAAGATCAACACAGGCCAGGCCGACTGTATCATTGCCGGCGGCACCGAAAGCATGAGTCTTGTACCCACGGCAGGCTGGAAAACGATGCCCAATTACGACTATGCCCGCGACAACGGCGACTACTACCTAAGCATGGGACTTACAGCAGAACAAGTGGCACAGGACTACAAAGTATCGCGCGAAGATCAGGATGCATTCGCCCTCAGGTCGCACACACGAGCTATAAATGCCATACAAAACGGATATTTCAAAGACGGCATATTGCCCATTAAAGTCAAAGAGGTATATCTGAATGAAAAGAATAAAAGGGCAGAACGAGAGATAATTGTTGACACGGACGAGGGTCCACGCGCTGACACATCGGCGGCTGTACTGGCGAAACTGCCTGCAGTGTTTGCGCAGGGCGGCAGCGTTACCGCAGGCAATTCATCGCAAACCTCGGACGGAGCAGCGTTCACCATTGTAATGAGTGAACGACTGGCGCAGAAACTGAACATCACACCCCTGGGAAGACTTGTGGCCTGCACCAGTGCAGGCGTGGATCCACGCGTGATGGGCATTGGCCCGATAAAGGCAGTACCCAAGGTTCTTGCAACGGCAGGAATGAATCTGGGGAACATAGACCTGATAGAACTGAACGAAGCCTTCGCGTCACAATCGCTTGCCGTGATAAGAGAACTGGGACTAAACCCTGAAACGGTTAATATCAATGGCGGAGCCATTGCATTGGGACACCCGCTGGGATGTACCGGTGCGAAACTAACCATACAGATACTGCATGACCTAAAAAGACTGAACAAAAAGTATGGCATTGTAACGGCCTGCATAGGTGGCGGCCAGGGCATAGCCGGCATCATTGAACGTTACTAAACAATAGAAGACTCAGAGACAAAATGACAAACAATCCACTCTACAAAGAATACAAACAAATACTACAGAAAGCAGCCGACTTGAACAATGCAGCGGCAGTGCTGGGCTGGGATCAGGAAGTATATATGCCACCCAAGGGCGCTTATTTCCGAGGCCGTCAACTGGCCACACTCGCATCGCAGGCGCACGAACTGCTTACAGGTGAGCGTCTAGGCCACCTGTTGGATCAACTAAAATTCGCGAACGACCTGAACCCAACCGAACAAGCCAATGTTCTTCGCAGTTTTGAAGACTACAGCAAGAACAGAAAATTATCGGCAGAGTTTGTTGAAGAACTTTCCATGCAGACGAGTGCTTGTTTTAATGCATGGATAGAGGCACGCCGTGCCAACGACTTCTCGAAATTTGCGCCATCGCTGGAAAAGATGGTGGCGCTGAAAAGAAAGCAGGCTGAAATGTATCAATATGAGAGCCATCCTTATGACGCGCTACTGGACGAGTATGAGCCGGGCATAAGGGTAGCAACGCTCGACCAGGTATTCAACGGCATAAAAACCGAACTACCGGTAATACTCTCAAAGATAAAGGCAGCGAAACAAGTTGACGATAGTTTCTTTTACCGCCACTATCCCAAACAACTGCAATGGGATTTTTCAATGACTGTACTGAAAGCCATGGGCTACGACCTGGAAGCGGGCAGGCAAGACTTGTCTGAACATCCGTTCACCACATCATTTGCGCCAACAGACGTGCGTGTTACAACCCGTGTGAGCGAAGACAACTATGCATCACTGCTCTGGAGCACGATACACGAGGGTGGCCATGCACTGTATGAGCAAGGCATGCCTGAAGACGAATATGGCATGCCCTGTGGCGCAGCGGCGTCTCTGGGCATACATGAATCCCAGTCTCGGTTATGGGAAAACTGTATTGGCCGCGGAGCCGACTTCTGGAATCATTTCTTCCCTGTACTGAAAGAACACTTTCCTTCCCAGCTGAGCGACGTAACCGCTAATGGCTTCTTCAAAGCCACCAATAAAGTTGAGCCGTCTTTTATCAGGACTGAAGCGGATGAGATCACTTACCATTTTCATGTACTCATCCGATACGAGATAGAAAAAGCACTGATAGAAGGGAAGATAGAGGTAAAAGACCTGCCTGCAAAGTGGAACGAGTTGTACACACATTACCTGGGCATCACTCCTGCCGATGATGTGACCGGTGTGCTGCAGGACGCGCATTGGAGCCATGGCAGCTTCGGCTACTTCCCCACCTACACACTGGGAAGTTTCTATGCATCACAATTCTACGCGCATGCCCAAAAAGCTATACCTACGCTGGACTCCGACATAGCAGCCGGACAAACAGCTGAACTGCTTTCGTGGCTGCGCAAGAACATACATGTGCATGGAAGGAGATACACATCCGAAGAGTTGTGCGAGTTGGTGACCGGCGAACGTTTGAACACCGGATACTTCCTCAATTATGCACGAAAGAAATACTCAGCGGTATATAACATTGATCTGTAACAAAACCGGGAAAGTGTGTCTGATGCGAGTATAAGATATGACGAACCACTGAACCCGGATAATCTGGAAGTGCTTACCCAAAAGGAAGCAAACGAGAGGGGGCAGTATTTCAAAGTACTTCGCGCACTGATGGTGGCATGTATTGTGATACCACTGATAACATCCTGGTACCGGGAATATGAAGGTGCTGAAAACACGTTTTCTTTTGTGCGCTTTTTTGTCACCTCGGGCACGTTGCTGGGAATCTGTGGTGCTGCTACCTACTTCAGCTATCGCGCCTACCACAGCAAATTGCTAATGGACCTGCGCGACCGGACGAAAACGGTTGAAACCAATAAGATAACTCGTAAAGTTGCCCATCCTTCGGGGAATGCGTACTACTTTTACACCGATTCAAAAACAAAACTAAGTATAGAAGTATCTCCGGAAGACTTTAATGCCTACAATGAAGGCGACGAAGTGAGCATTGAATTTGCAACAAATTCACGACACTATCTGGGTTACTTCTGATCAGAAAGACAAATACAATGATCAATACCGTAATATTCGATATGGATGGCCTGCTGCTGGATACCGAACCACTTTGGGGCAAGAGCATGCTGCAGGTAGCTGAAAAGCACAAGATACCTATCACCGCACAGCGATTTAAAGAAACAACCGGCTTGCGCATATATGAAGTGACCGACCACTGGGCTATACATTATCCGTGGGAGGGACGAACATCGAAAGAAGTAGCCGAGGAAATACTTGACGAAATAATTGCATCGTCCAAAAGCCATGCTACTGTGATGCGCGGCGTAGAGCAAACACTGCAACTACTCAGACAACACAAATTCAAGATTGGACTAGCATCATCTTCGCCGGCTCGTATGATACACGAACTGGTAGACCATTTCGGCATCACACACTATTTCGATGTTATCACATCGGCAGACGTGGTGGATCTTGGAAAGCCGCATCCGGCAGTATTCCTGCACTGTGCCGCCGAGCTGGGATCGCGCCCCAACCAATGTGTGGTTCTGGAAGACTCCGTAAACGGCACGATCGCAGGCAAGGCTGCAAGAATGAAGGTGATCGCCATTCCGGAAGAAATTCACTTTGACGACCCACGCTTCTCTATAGCTGATGCCCGCCTACGCTCTATGGAAGACTTTGACCTGGCCATGCTGAAGCACCTGTGATCGGCGAATCAATCGCTGATGTCGTAAATATAGATATCCTTGTACCTGCCTATGAGCTTTTTTGTAAACGGCTCGTAGGCAGGCTCGTGTATAGCAGTACCATTTGCCACTATCATATACTTTGCACCATGCTCCTTGCAGAATTGCACTGAGTAGGTCCCCTTCCCAAACAGATCGGACGAGTAGCCCGGATTTCCGTAGGCTACAAGCGAAATGTTAGGAGACCCGTCAGGCACCGACAATACGATATCGGTTGGCTTCACGCCTATCTTTCTGAGGTAAGGCTCTACTTCGTTGATCTGCTGAATGTTGTCAAAGCCAATGTTTGCGTCAGAATACCTATCCAGTTGTATCGCCTGGTTGTAATAAATGGCGGCAATCATTAAGCCTGCAGAAACCAACTCGATAACACGCACCTTCACTATTGGCATACTGCTCAACATAAACTGCTGAAAGTAACGCAGCACCGCGATCGTCAAAAACACAGCGGGAATCGCAAAAATGAGCTGGTAATAGTCGTGGATCATAAATGCCTTAAACCACAAAACACCATACACCACAGCCCCTGCAACCAGCATCAGCAGGAAGTTACTCAGCAATACATCCATCTTCTTCCACTTTGCAAGGAATAAAAAGGCAAACCCAACTAACAACAATAACATGGGCACTGAGTGAAAACACTTTGGCCCCTGATCCAGCAGGCGGAACCGGAATGTCTCGTATATTTCCCATCGGCCCATTTGCCACATGGGGTATATGCCCTGCAGGTTTATGTTGTTCCCACTCTCCGCATTAAAAGCCTTCACAAACAGAATCCACCACACCATCACAACACCTGCTACCACGAATGCCACTAAAAGTCGAATCCGAACGCCTGAACTTACTGCCATCCGCGCTTTCGTCAACAATATAGCCCCCAGAAACGCCACCGGGATCAAACCACCATCAGTAGGCTTCAAAAGCAAAGCAAGCGTAAAAAATAATGTTCCGGCCAACAGATGCAGCATCCTCTCCCCGTCGTTGTAGCGAAGCCAATGATATAGCCCTGCAAGTGAAAAACTAATGGCAGGAACATTGGGCAGGAAATTGACAGCATAGAAGAAGTAAAAAGGAGAAGCGCCCAACATGACCACAACAAATGCAGGAAGCAAAAAGCCACGCAGCCACATTCTGGCAATACCAAACAGATACAACAGACCGGCTATGTAGCACAGAAAGGTTACGCCCCTTATCACCCACAAATGATATCCCACCACCTTGCAGATCTTTGCAGACAAATAATACAACACAGGAAACTCACTCACGACCCGCCCCTCCTTACCAATTAGGTTGTAGGTGGCGGGACGTAAGAATGGAAGGTCATTTCTGAAGTAAGTCTTTGTGTATGCCAGACAATCGCTTTGCCGGAAGATGTGCGTGGTTCGTGGCGGGTATTGAATAATCCTTAGGCCATCGGCAGCAACAAACAGAAAAGCCAGCAGCAACAAAAGTGTCGCTACCGGAAACCTTCCTACTATTCTTGTCAGTTGCTGCATATATTATCGTATCGGGTCTTTAGAAAGACGATAAACATAAATATCCTTATACTTTCCTACCAGCTCGGTCGCATATTTCGAGTACATTGTATCACGTAGTCGGGCGCTATCTGCGACTATCATGTACTTTGCCCCTTTGGCAATACAATATTCAGGACCATACGTATTCTCTGAGAACAGGTCGCTGGTCCAACCATAATTACCGTAGGCTGCCAGGGTGACATTGGGTGTATTATCTGGCAGCGAAAGGATCGGATCGGATGCAGCTACACCTATTTTCCGAAGATATGGCTCCATCTCATAAATATTTGTATTTGCGTATCCCCTGTTGACATCCGAATATCTTTCCAATTGAACGTATTGGTTATGAAAGACACTAAGCACCATTATTCCTACCAACAATAGGCTGACCGAAACCCTGACCGGCTTTCCGGCACGCGGCAGCAAATGACGCTCATAATACGCGCACAAAGTGATACAGAGGAAAACAGTGGGCAGAACAAAGATCAGCTGGTAATAATCGTGATGACGAAACGCCTTGAACCAGAGAGGTGTGTACGACAAACAGCCCACGATCAGCAACAAGGTCAGGCGCCGCAAAAACACATCGAGCGACGTCCACTTCACTACGTACACCACCAGAAACAGAACAGCCATCATAATAATGGCAGTATGCTGGTAGCTGCTCCACCACTGCTGATAGATATTGTAGTAAAACGTGATCATTGCATCGTCAAAGTCCATTTCCCATATAGGATAAAGCCCCTGAAGGTTGATCTGATTGCCGTTGACGTTGTTGTAATAGCGCACGAACAAAAACCACGCTACAAAACATGCCACCACTAAAATAACACTCGTCAAAAAAGGCCACCCACGCCACCATTTGTGCATAGCTGCATCTTTACCGCCTACCAATGCCGCACATCCCGCTACCCACAAAAGACCACCGTCAGTGGGCTTCAGCAATACCGCAAGTATCCAATAGAGCGCGGCCACAGCCATGTGCCGGAAACGGGTAGTGCGCCGGTAGAGCAACAAATAATACAGACCCGCTATAGAAAAGCTAATGGCAGGCACATTGGGTAGGAAATTCACGCTGTAGTAAAAGTACACCGGCGTTGAGGCCAGTAACACAACCGGGAATAGTGAGAGGACAACATCCTTCACATACATCCGCACGATCAGGAACAGATACACCAGTCCGAGGAGATAGGTGATTAAGGTCACACCACGCAATATCGCGAAATGAAACCCAAAGAGCTCACATAAACGTGCCGAGAAATAATACAGCACCGGAAATTCACTCACTACTCTACCCTGCTTCCCGATAAGATTGTAAGCCGCCGGCTCAAAGAAACTGTTCTTATGCTGAAAGTAATGTTTGGTGTAGGCAAAACAGTCGCTCTGCCGGAACATGTGTATAGATCGCGGTGGATACTGAATGATACGGGGCCCGTCTCCGGCAAGGAAAACGAATACCAGCGCCGCAAGCAGTAGCACCACTGAATATCTGGATAGCTTTTCGTTCATCTATTGAACTCAAAGCTATCCAAATTTCCCATCAATTATACTGCGCGGTTACCACCGCTTTGGAATGCCGCCATCCTGCGCTTCCTGTTGCGGCGCACGATGCACACAACTGCCGCGGCTATCATCAACAGCGGCCATATACTCAGAAGTCCCAGAACGAGACCAATTATCAGATCAAGACCGCCACTCAGCGCTATACGCAATCGGGTAGCATAAGATTCCTTCATCATTCCATCTATGTCGGGCACTATCTGCACCACCGGCAGATCGGGCTGAGTAAGCGTAACAGAGAGTGTCGCATATTGCACATCATCTATCATCTTCAGATTTTCAACATAGCGCCTGATCTCAGATTGCTTTTTCTCCTCCGATCCATTATGGACCTCTTCGCCGCTTGCTTTGCCCTTCCCATGCTTATTCATCAGTTGATTGGAAAGCAGCTTCAACGTCACGTCTTCCTGACTGGAACTTTTCCGTTCCAGAAACCCGGAGCGCGACTGGATCATCTGCGCAAGCGTGTCTGATAAGTAAGATGGCACCCGTAAACGCATTGTGGCCGTTGTTGCGAAAACCTGCACGTGTTTCAGAGAATCGCTCTTATAGGCGACCATCTTATCCTGAATAATGTTGTTATCTACACGGCTCTGCTCCACAGTGCCACCCATTGTTGCAACCAGTTGCTCCATTCCATTCACAGCAGCAGACACGTCCTGCACCCTACAATACAGATCCGTTTTTCGTATCACCTTTCTGGTCGGGGAAACAAGATCTCCGAGCTGTTCGTCAACAATGTTAGTATCAGTGACTTCCTGCACTGCGGGCTCAGAGGCAGCTATAGCGTCATGTACAGGTGTAATATCTGCCGAATCGCAGGCAGCAAGAAAGAACAGTGGCAACAGCCACAAAAGTTTGCGGTAAGAGAACATAGATCTTTGTGTTTGAGGTTCAAAGAGTTTATGCCCGCTTACCGCAAAAGGTAATTCACCAACGCTGTTAAATGAAATGTAAAACCATACTACCCCTTCAGCCACCTTGCGGCGTCCTTCGCATAATAGGTGGCTATCAGTGAGGCACCTGCACGTTTTATACTTGTAAGGCTTTCCAGAACCGCCTTCTCTTCATTCAGCCACCCCATCTTTGCTGCTGCCTTTATCATTGCGTACTCACCACTCACATGGTAGGCGCTCACAGGTACCTGCACATTGTCGGCAACTTCTCTCACTATATCAAGGTATGCCATCGCCGGTTTCACCATTACTATATCGGCTCCTTCTTCCACATCCATTATGGTTTCCTTCACGGCCTCAAGTCGGTTCGCATAATCCATCTGATAGGTCTTCTTGTCTCCAAAACCGGGCGCACTGTCCAGCGCGTCTCTGAACGGACCGTAAAAACAAGATGCATACTTGGCACTATAAGACATGATACCTGTACGTGTGAAACCGGCTTCTTCCAGTGCTGTCCTTATCGCCAGTATCCGCCCGTCCATCATGTCGCTGGGCGCTACAAAATCGGCACCGGCACGTGCATGACTTACACTCATCTTAGCCAGCACTTCTACCGTTGCGTCATTCACTATCTCTCCATCTTCTACAATCCCATCGTGCCCGAAACTTGAAAAAGGATCCAGCGCCACATCAGTCATGACCACCATGCCGGGACAAGCTGCCTTTATAGCACGGATACTACGTTGCATCAACCCATCTTCATTCAGTGCCTCTGTGCCTTTATTATCCTTTAGTTCGTCCTTGCACTTAATGAACAACAGCACCGACCTGATACCAAGTGCCCACAATTCATTTACCTCCTCTATTGTAAGGTCCACGCTGCGCCGGTAATAGCCGGGCATTGAAGAGATCTCTTCTTTTATACCAGCCCCTTCAATAATGAACAGTGGCGCGATAAAATCCGATGGTTTCAGCATTGTTTCCGCTACCATGGCGCGTACCGCCGGCGACTGTCTCAATATTCTGTTTCTCCTTATCAATTGCATGTCAGAAGGTATTTAATTCCGGAGCAAAAATACAACCGGCTTTCGTGGTTTTGCTGTCGCCGGTCAGTCGTCCGGCATTATTACAATTCCATTACGATACACAACAAAAAGGCACGTACAAATTGTACGTGCCTACAGCTCTAGAATTATCAGATCAACTTAAAGGTGTGCCCGTAACATCCAAGCCATTTTCTCGTGGGCCTTCATTACCCCCGTAAGGAAATCGGCAGTACCTGCATCTTTATGAATATCGTTCACCTCATCAATATCTTCCCTTATGGCTCTTACAATTGCCTCATGATCGTTCAGCAAAGCCAGCACCATCTTCATTGCCCCGCTTTCGTCCTTCGCCTCACTTAGTCTGCTATTGGCCACAACGGTGGTCAATGAGCCTGCCGCCACCCCTCCAAGCATCCTCACCCGTTCGGCAACTTCGTCTATCATCGATTCCAGTTCATCGTATTGCTCTTCAAAAAACTTGTGCAATACTGAAAATGCGGGCCCTGTCACATTCCAGTGGTAGTTCCTTGTTTTGGAGTACAGGGTTATCTCGTCTGCAAGCAGTACATTCAATTTCTTACATATCTCGGCTCCGTGCGCCTCGGCTATTCCTATATTCGCTTTCATATCCATTATTTTTCTGCAAAATTAAAAAAGAATCGTGTCGTCGTGCCTGACGTGAATCACCTGGCAGGCAGGTGCGCATCTGATCGGATCAATGCTCAATATGCATCGTACAAAGCAGGGTATCCTTTCCCGTCACAATAGTATCGGCTATAGACATCACATAGTCCCCTCCATGACCGGGGCGGGCATCCTCGCTGAATGTACCACTACCCCATATTGTACGTGACCCTAGTGTCTGTGGCGCAATCCTGATACCCTTACCAACAGTAGCTCGCACCACAAAATCGTTGCCAATGCCACGCACATTAGAGATCTTCATTACATACGGTGTGTCGGGTATTGCAGACACCACGGAAGTATAGTGGTAGAACCCCGAGTCAGGGCAGTAATCATAACACGAATCGTAAACACCCGCAAGCGATGGAACATAATCCGTCTGCGGAATGATGCGCAGAATCACAGGACTCAACCGGTCACCATATTTGGCACTTGAAACCTTCAGATTGAATGGATAATCACCAGCCGGCAGAGCGCCTATAGCCAACGCAAATATGCCGCTTTGCTGCCTGCCTACCACCTGACTCTTCGGACTCGCCGAAACGTAGGGGGGCAACCCCTCCAAAGAACACGTGAGCTTGTTTACGGAGATATCACCACTTACCACCTTTGTATTGAAAGGGAAATAATAGACCAGATTCGCCTCGGTCTGAATAATTGTATCGTACGTAAGCTTATAAACAAAATTGGTGTCTCCCTCAGGAAGCAACACAACTTCCTGCTTTTTTTTACAACCGGGCACAACCAATGCGCCTAATATCAGGATCAATAGGACTCTCATCTCAAACTAAAATTACTTAAAAAGAGAATGGCAACTTACGTTGCCATTCAAAATATTACCGTAAAAGAAGCAGTCTTGCAACTGCCGGTTATTAAATGTGTTGTTTGAAGTACTCCAGGGTGCGCTTCAGTCCTTCGTGCCTGTCTACTTTCGGTTCCCAGCCAAGAATATTCCGCGCCTTGGTAATGTTTGGCTGACGCTGCTTAGGATCATCCTGAGGCAGTGGCTCGAATACGATCTTCGACTTGGAACCAGTGAGGCTGATCACCTCTTCGGCAAACTGCAACAATGTTATCTCGGCAGGATTACCTATGTTCACCGGCATGCTGTAGTCGGAAAGGAGCAAACGATAGATACCTTCCACCAGGTCATCAACGTAGCAGAACGAACGTGTCTGAGAACCATCACCGTAAACAGTAACATTCTCACCACGCAGCGCCTGACTCATAAAAGTTGGCAGCGCACGGCCGTCATCGAGTCGCATACGCGGGCCATAAGTATTAAAGATCCTTATGATGCGGGTCTCCACATCATGAAATGTTTTGTATGCCCTCGTTATGCTCTCCATGAAACGTTTTGCTTCATCATACACGCCACGCGGTCCCACAGGGTTCACATTGCCCCAGTATTCTTCAGTCTGCGGGTGCACCAACGGATCACCGTACACTTCCGATGTAGATGCAACCAGTATCCTCGCTCCTTTAGACTTGGCAAGACCAAGCAGGTTATGAGTGCCCAGTGCACCCACTTTCAAAGTCTGTATAGGCATCTTCAGATAATCTATCGGACTAGCCGGAGATGCGAAATGCAGGATGTAATCGATATTACCCGGCACATGCACAAACTTGGTCACGTCATGATGATAGAACTGGAACTCCTTAACCGGAAAGAGGTGCTCAATATTCTTGATGTTTCCGGTAAGGAGATTATCCATGCCGATCACTTCGTATCCCTCTTTCAAAAAGCGGTCGCACAGGTGAGACCCAAGAAAGCCTGCCGCGCCGGTAATTAGAATGCGTTTTGCCATTATAGTTCTTTTTCCTTGTAAGATTTTATTAGTCCAGCGTTCCACGCTCTCTTATCACTGTGCCACCGTTGGTGTGCAATTGTTCCCTTATCTGCGGGTGAACAATTGTGCGTCCTATACTTTCGTAGTAGAACCCTTGTTCCTGCATCTTCTCGATCGAGTACACATTTCGTCCGTCGAAAATCGCCGGATGAACGAGGCTTGATGAAATACGCTCAAAATCAGGGTTGCGGAACTCGCTCCACTCCGTCACGATAATCAACGCCGTAGCGCCGGTCAATGCGTCATATTGGTCTTCGGCATAGAATATTTTATCACCGAATATCTGCTTCACATTATTCATTCCCTCCGGATCGAACACACGCACCTTTCCACCTGCACTCAGTATCTCTTCAATAAGATCCAGAGCCGGGGCATCACGTATATCATCGGTCTCAGGCTTGAAAGAAAGACCCCAAATAGCGAATGTGAGACCCGAAAGATCAGCACCAAAATAGTTGCGCACTTTAGCTCCCATTACCTTCTTCTGCAGGTCGTTTACCTGCATTACCATATTCACCAGCTTAAAGTCGTAATCCATCTCAAGCGCAGTGTGAGCAAGTGCTTTAACGTCTTTAGGGAAACAGCTTCCACCATACCCGATGCCGGGGAACAGGAAACGCTTACCTATCCTGCTGTCGGCACCCATACCTATACGCACCCAATCAACATTAGCACCTGCCTTCTCACACAGATTTGCCATCTCGTTCATGAAAGAGATACGCATAGCCAGATAAGAGTTGGCAGCATACTTGGTCATTTCAGAGGAACGCTCGTCCATGAAGTATATCGGATTGCCCTGACGTACGAACGGCTGGTAAAGCTCGTCCATAACTTTCCTCGCTCTTTCTGACGACGAACCGATCACTACCCTGTCCGGCTTCAAAAAATCGTCAACCGCTACGCCTTCGCGCAGGAATTCAGGGTTAGATACCACATCAAACAAAGAACGATCCAGACGCTGAGCAAGAACGGCATGTACCTTTTCTGCAGTTCCCACCGGCACGGTGCTCTTGTTTACGATCACTGTATATTTTGTTATGATCTTGCTCAATGACTCCGCAACGTTCAATACGTATTGAAGATCAGCGGAACCGTCTTTGCCCGGAGGTGTAGGAAGCGCAAGGAAGATCACCTTTGCGTCCTTAATGCCGTCGGCAAGATCTGTAGTGAAGTGGATTCTCTTTTCTTTGATGTTACGGTCCAGCAATACATCCAGGCCCGGTTCATAGAT
>JACSRV010000023.1 GCA_014879545.1 Chitinophagaceae bacterium
CTTGAAGTTGCGGTTGTTGTTATTATTGCGCTGCTTGAAGTTGCGGTTGTTGTTGCCGCCCTGCGGGTTGGTATCGAAGGTCACTTTGTAGCCGCCGGTCTCATACTTCAGCAATCCGCCGGTTATCTCGGCCAGCTCGTTCTTGATCATGTCGTCGTGCACGGGCTCTTTGTGCCAGTTGCCATAGGCCAGCTTCATGTAGTAGCCAATAGCCTGGGTGAAGCCGTGGCGCTTGGCCTCGTCGGTCTCGGCCATGGCCCTGTCCAGCACCTCTTGCAGGTTGTGGCCCAGGTGGCGGTGACGGATGCGCTTCTGCGGATAGGGCAGCACTTCGGGTTTGGCAAACACCATCTCGGGCGTAGGGCACGGGTAGGGCGAGTCCACATCCAGCTTGAACTCCGTCATCTGGAAGAGGTGGTCCCAAAGCTTGTGCTTGTAGTCCTCAATGGTCTTGAGATGCGGGTTCAGAATACCCATCAGCTCTATGATTATTTCGGCCTGCTGCAATCGTTTTTCACGGCTGTCAATGGTCACAAGATATTCTACCATCTTCTGCACATTACGGCCATATTCGGGCATCAGCATTCTGCTGCGCGTAGTATTATATTCCATTACTAGTTTAAAAATTTAAAGATCAATGCTATAGAAACAACCTCCGTAAGAAACAGCAAGAAGTGCAATGCTGCCGAAGGGTAAGCTGGCCGTGATCTGCAACTGTGAGTGCGCAGGAAGCACCGCCGATGATACAAATATAGGGAAATATGTCTTACAGATACCCCTATTTAGCTGCAGTAAACGGCAAAACAGACCAAAAATGACAGCATTTTTAACACAACACGGCAATGCAGGCCGCCACAAATGCATTATTTTGCAGGTATGGAAAAGCCAAGACTGGACAAATATCTCTGGTCCATAAGACTGTTCAAGACCCGCACACAGGCCACCGAGGCCATAGATAGCGGCAAGGTGAAGATGAATGGCGCAGCAGTAAAGCCATCGCGCAGTGTGTCTCTTGGCGACCAATACCAGATAAAGACACCCGCCGGCCGCAAGACCATAGAAGTGACAGGTCTGCTGCACAACCGCGTGGGTTATGAAGAGGCGATAAAAAACTATGTTGACATCACCCCGGAAGAAGACAAGATAGCTCCGCAGGCCATGGCACCCAGCTTCTACACAGGCAAGCGCCTCAGCAAGACCGGCCACCCTACCAAGAAGCAGCGCCGAGATCTGGAAGACTTCCTCAGCGACATGGGCGACTAATAAAGAAGCCCCCAACGTGTGGAGGCTTCTAGAAAAGTGTCGTAAAAATGGGGTGCTATTAATTCACCGCTACAAAGTTGCCCGGGATGGTGCGGGTCCAGTTCTGGCCGCCATCGGCACTTTCGTAGATACCGGCATTGGTTGCCAGATAAATGAATTTGCGCACAGTGCCGTTCTTGTAAGTGTTCTTCTTGGCGGCTATGCTACGCACAGTCACATTGTTACCAAGGCCTTTGTTGGCAGGCTCCCAGGCGTTTGTGTGTGTGTTCAGCACATACAGACCTTTGCCTTCGGTACCTACGAGGCAAACTTCTTCAAACGGCGTCTCGATGCACAACAAAGCAGTATTTGTTGGAAGACCAGTGTTGTAAGGTGCCCAGTTCTTGCCGAGGTCGTCAGAGAACCATGCGCCGTAGTTGCACGAACCGTCAACAGCAATGAGGCGATTGTTCATATGGCCCAGGTAGAAGTAACCGGTGTCGGTATAGGTAGTACCATATGGCGGCAGTGGTGTGCCCGATGTATTGCCACCGTAGATGTATGGAATAAGACCGGGGTTAGCGGTAACCTCTATCCACCTGTTGGTGTAAACAGCGTCATCCTTACCCTTGCGCACAAAGTTGCGGTGATGGATGACATCGTTATCGGCAGGACCCGAGTAAGCCAGACCGCACAGCGTACCGTCGGCCAGTTGCGTGAACGACTTCATACGCACCGGCAACTTACCTACTCCGGTTGTGTCGTAAGAACCATCGAGCGCCCATGTGTTGGGGTTTCCGAAGTTGTCGGAGTAAATGACACCCAGCCAGTTGCGGTCGGGGTTCGGGGCACTTGAGATCGAATAAACACGATTGCCCCACTTTGGCAAATTGACGATCATGCTCTGATTGGTATTCAGAGAGTTGCCGCTGCAGGTGAGTGCGGGGAAAGTTGAAAGCGAATCGTAAGTAGTATTGAAGTTCTTACCGTTGTTGTTGCTGTAATACAGGTGGGTCTTTATCCACAGGATGTTGTTGCCGGAAGTCGTTACTGCGCGGCAGCTCTTACCATCGGGCGGAAAAAGGACACCGTTAAAGTTACGACCATCGTTGGTGTTGTAGAGGGCGCCCGCCGAGTCTGAGAAATACAGACTGAAAGGGGTCTGTATGCCATTGTTGTTGTTGATAGCGGTTGTGCGCTTGCAACCGGTGATACCGGCACCGAGCAACACCGACAGGCAGCTTATATATAACAGGGACGATTTACGCATTTTATGCTGGTTTGCTTGAGTTAAAAAAACAAGTTAACAAAGATAAGTAATATAGTGAGATTACGTAACGTAGCAAAAAGTAGGGGCAAACTACCCCAAAACGCGTCAGAGCGACGGCTTATTGCCTATATCGTTGATGCGCATACCGAAGTCTATCAGCTCCAGGATGCTGTTCTCGTCGGTATTTAGGAAGTTGATATCGAGCGAGAATTTATAGGCATTGTCCACGTATTTGCCACCCTTCAGAGTAATGTCACTTAGCAGCTTTTTACTCTCGGATATGATGGCAGAATCGCGGCGGGAGTTGGAAATGGCAGGGTCCACATTGCGGAAAAGCTCATTAATATCAAGCGTGAGCGCGAAAGGTTGTCCATAAGCGGCATCGGTGAAGATGTCTTTCATCTTCTGTCCCTTGAAGGCGCCGGACAGGAAGCCGGTAGCATAGTTGCGCTTGCTGGTGATAACGGCATAACGGTCGTTCATCATCAGGAACACAGAATCGCTGGAAGTGAGCGGCAGCACAAAGCCGGAGCCATCTTTAAGCGGCTGCATACCGCCTTCTTTGGCCATATCCAGCAAGCGGGTGAAATTCTCCTTCTTGTTGATACGGATCACGTAGGTCATGGTCATAGACGCTTTCTGCTCCTTGTGTTGCACCATCTGGCCCATGAACATGTCCGACTTCATCTCTGCATTCAGCACGAAGTCGCTCATGAGAATGGCCATGTCGCCGGTAAAGGCTTCAAGCAGGTAGTCTACGTCGAGACCCTTGGTTGCAAGGCCCACATTGGTGATACCAAACAGGCCCAGTTTCTCGAGCAGGGTGCGCACGCCGGATGGTGATATGTGCATGGAGAGCAGCATGTCCATATTCTTTTTGGGCAGACGGTCCAGCATTTCGCGGTCGGCCTCCACCTCGCCGAAATCCCGGGTGGCCTCTTCCACATGGGCGGGCAGGAAGTAGTTGACCTCGGCACCAATTTTGCCCTTGCCAAACTCGAAACCTGCAGTGACGATGGCATCCTTCCACATGGCGGACGAAAGTGAGAGTCCGTTGAAGCTGAGCGGCGTTCCATCGCTGTTGAAAGCGGACCCGTAATTGAGCCATGCGGACACATCGTACCTGTGAGCCTGGAACGCAGAGAAGCGCTTGTTGCTGACAATGGAATTGGCTACAGGCACCTTGAAGGCCTCGTCCATAGCGGTGACCAGGGCAGCGGAAACAGCAGAGTCGTTTGTGGCTTCTTCGGCATCCTCATCGGCAAGCGACACAGAGGGGGCGTTCATGAGTATGAGCAGGTTTGCCGACCAGCCGGCATACATGCCCTTGCCCAGTGCTGCCTGCCGGCGTCCATCCTGCTGCTGCACTGTCACTGAGGGGAAAGCGGTCTTGATGTACTGCTCCCACTTGGTGGCATCGGTGAGAGGAATGAGCCCCACAATGACCTTGCCGTCGGTGAAGCGATTGTCGTTGCGGGTATAAACGTAGAAGGTATTGGAGACGTCGAGCCCGGCGTCTTCAATACCTCCTACCATGTCATCCGCGTTTTTCGCGGGCATTCTTTTCTGGATCTCCTTAAACAGTTTGCTGCCTGTGATAAGGTTCCACGCTATCTTTTTGCTCAGGGACCTCAGGTTGACCCCAACCACCCCTACAGCATCCTGCGGTATGTACCGTGCGTTGTCGGGAACCTTGTTGCAGGCACTCCACAGTACCGCAACGAAAGTGAGTAAAAGAATTACGCGGCCATATCGCGGCATAGGCAAATTGTTTAATTAAAACGGCAGATCATCGACCGTACCGGCAGATGAACTGTTGTATGCAGGTGCGCTGTTGTAGCCACCCTGGTTTAGAGCCGGAGCATTGTATGCAGGCGCCTGCGGAGCCGAAGCAGCAGGAGCGCCGGCTGTTGCAGCCTCTACACGCCATGCGTCCAGGTTGGTAATGTATTTTGTCTGGCCATCTCTTTTGTCCACGTAAGAGTTGCCCTTGATGTTGAAACTAACCTTGATCGTGTCGCCGGTGTTGAAACGGTCGATGATCTGGTGGCCTTCACCGAATCGCTGCGCAAGATCCCGGTGGTGGTGAAGGAATGCCCCGGCTTCCTCGTCAACCGCTTGCTGATGCCGTACCTCAACGAAGCGACGTTGTGCCTGCAGGAAGGCGCGGCCACCGCGCAG
>JACSRV010000086.1 GCA_014879545.1 Chitinophagaceae bacterium
GAACATATGTCGCAGAGTAATCTGATCACGATGGATGAATTCACCATCCAGGAGACAAGGAAATTCAAACAAGCCACCGGCGACCTCTCAGCGTTGTTGCGAGACCTTGGCCTGGCCGGAAAGATCATTAATAATCAGGTACGTAAGGCAGGGTTGGTAGATATCCTGGGTCAGCACGGGGCAACAAATGTACAGGGCGAGGAGCAGATGAAACTGGACGTTTTCGCTAATGAAACGTTGATCAATATTCTGAAAAACTGTACTGAATGTGCGGGTATCGCGTCAGAGGAAAATGACGACCACCTGTCATATGAAGATACGTATTCACAGAACGCAAAATATGTAGTTTTGTTCGACCCGTTAGATGGCTCATCAAACATTGATGTAAATGCATCGATCGGCACCATTTTCGCAATATACCGCAGGGTGAGCCCGATAGGCACTCCATGCACATTGGAAGATTTTCTGCAGCCGGGCCACAAGCAGGTTGCTGCCGGATACATCATCTACGGCTCAAGCACCATGATGGTGTATGCAACAAAACTGGGTGTAAATGGTTTCACGCTAGAACCGTCAATTGGTGAGTTCTGCCTGTCTCATCCTAATATGAAATGCCCTGAAAAAGGGAAGATCTACTCGATCAATCAGGGAAACAGCGTGAAATATGATGAGGGCATGATGTCTTACCTCTCTTTCTGTATGGAAAGCAATAAGGAAGAAGGCCGTCCCTATTCTCAACGTTATATAGGATCAATGGTTGCAGACATGCACCGCACTTTGATAAAGGGCGGCATATTCATTTACCCGGGTGACAAAAGTGCGCCCAAAGGCAAACTGCGCCTGCAATATGAGTGCAATCCGATGACTTTTATCATGGAAGCAGCGGGTGGCGTTGGCGTAAGTGGCAAAGAGAACATACTTGATATCCAACCAACAGAGCTGCACCAGCGTACTCCTATCTTCATAGGTTCGAAAAACATGGTGGAAAAAGCTATGGAGTTTGTGAAGACCTCACATAACGGTTAATCAGCAAAAACCGGACAGACGGCAGGCAGCGGAAAGGCTGTCTGCCGTTTTTTATGCACATATGTGACCAACGCGGACCGCGGTGCAACAAGGCATGATATTTCCGTTAACTTTGGCCACCTGCAAAAAGGGACATCCCATGTTAAAATTTGAACGATTTACACTTGAAAACGGACTGCGCGTATTGGTGCACCACGATGATGCCACCCCGATGGTGGCCGTGAACCTGTTGTATGATGTAGGCGCACGCGATGAAGATGCTGCAAGGACGGGATTCGCGCACCTTTTTGAACACCTGATGTTTGGGGGAAGCGTGAACATTCCGGAATATGATGAACCGCTGCAAATGGCCGGTGGTGAAAATAATGCTTATACTACCAACGACATAACCAACTACTACATCCAACTTCCGTTGCAGAATATTGAAACTGCATTCTGGCTGGAAAGTGACCGTATGTTGTCATTGGCATTCTCAGAAAAAAGTCTTGATGTGCAGCGCAAGGTGGTATGCGAAGAGTTTAAAGAACACTACCTGAACAAACCTTACGGCAATGCTTGGCACCTACTGCGAAAAATAGCTTACACAACACACCCGTACAAATGGCCAACGATAGGTGAGAACCTGGAGCAAATAGAGACAGCACAACTGGAAGACGTGAAAGCATTTTTCTACAAGCACTACCGACCGGTAAATGCTGTTTTATGTGTTGCAGGAAATGTGACAACAGAACAAGTGAAAACGCTTGCTGAGAAGTGGTTTGGCGATATCCCATCGGGAGAGCGATACGAGAGACGTCTTCCAGCAGAACCAAGGCAGGAGGAAGACCGGACGGAAAATATAACAGCTGACGTGCCGCTGGACGCGGTGTACAAAGCATGGCACATAGCAGGACGGTTGGCGCCGAGCTACTATGCTGCTGACCTGATAACTGAAATAATGGGTAGCGGACATTCGTCGCGACTATACCAACGACTGGTGAAAGAAGAGCAACTTTTCAGTAGCATCAGTTGTTACCATACAGGTAGTCTGGACCCGGGACTACTGGTGATAGAAGGAAAAGTGAGAGATGGGAAAACCATAGAAGAAGCGAATGAAGGAATTGAGCGAGAGATCACCCGGCTGTTGCAGGAAGGCGTGACGGAAGCTGAACTGGCAAAATCGAAAAATAAGATAGAGTCGATGATAGCCTTTGAAGACATGAGCCTGCTGAACCGCGCCAACAATCTTGCCTTTTATGAACTAATAGGAGACGCTGCATTCATCAATGATGAATGGGGCAAATACTCAGCTGTGACCGCAGCGTCGCTTATGGAAACCGCAAAAGATACATTCAGGAAAGGAAACGCAAACACGCTGCTTTACAGAAAAAAACACGCCGAGTAAACAATCTACACAACTTTGATCATGGTACAGATTTCGGAGAACGGATTTGACAACAGGGTTACCCGACTACTCGGGATCCAATACCCTATCATTCAAGGAGGGATGATATGGGCGGCAGGATGGCGACTTGCATCGGCGGTCAGCAATGCGGGTGGCCTGGGCATCATTGGCGCAGGAAGCATGTATCCAGATGTACTGAAGGAGCACGTGCGAAAGTGTAAACAGGCTACTTCGAAACCCTTCGCCGTTAATCTTCCGCTCTTGTATCCATCGATAGAGGAACACGTGGCAACCATAATTGAAGAAAAAGTACCGATCGTTTTCACATCAGCGGGCAACCCGAAAACATGGACAGCCAAGCTGAAAGAACATGGCATTGTTGTAGTGCATGTTGTGTCGAGCGCAAAGTTTGCGGTTAAATGTCAGGATGCGGGTGTGGATGCAGTAGTAGCAGAAGGTTTTGAAGCAGGTGGTCACAATGGCCGCGAAGAGACCACGACCCTATGCCTGATACCGGCCGTGAGGAAGGCGATTGACGTTCCGCTGATAGCAGCGGGCGGAATCGGGTCGGGAAGGGCGATGTATGCCACTATGGCATTGGGGGCTGAAGGAGTGCAGGTGGGCAGCCGGTTTGTGTGTACGCACGAAGCATCGAGTCACCAATCGTTCAAAGACGCAATAGTTGCCGCCGGCGAAGGCGACACCGCCCTCGCACTTAAAAAGCTGACCCCGGTACGACTTATAAAAAACAAGTTCTATAAAGAAGTTGAAGCCGCAGAAAATGCCGGTGCCGGCAACGAAGAGCTGGCTGCGCTGCTCGGGAGAGGACGGGCAAAACTAGGGATGTTTGAAGGGGACATGACAGAGGGGGAACTGGAAATAGGCCAGGTGAGCAGTACCATAAATGACATTTTACCGGCAGGACAGGTAGTGACCGATATGTGGCGTGAATTCAGAGAAGCTGCTGAGAGGCCGTTTTGGGGATAATATTTCAACTTCGTTCCAAAGGACATGTTGAAAACAACGTCTTTCATGTAAAACAAAATGGCTTTCAGTTATTTTTTTCTTATATATTTAGTTCCTAAGCATTCAGCCGTTTAAAATAAACAAGTGGCGTTTAGTTAGTTTTGATATATTTGTATAGTATTTTTTGTCTTAGTTGTACGTAGTGTATATTATGAAAAGAATTTTACTTGTTTTGGTGTCCCTATTTTCGTTGACAGCAAGTATGGCGCAACCTATGCACCAACTTCCGTCGATGAACCTTATAGCATGGTACCCATTCTGTAGTTCTACCGACGTTATGGACCGCACTCTGGGCGGTTTCGACCTGCTTTCTTCGGGCGTCAGTTCAACCACAGACCGCTATGGCCGTCCTAATCAGGCATACAATTTCGATGGTATTGCCAGCGAAATGCACTACACAACAACATTTACAATACCTGCTTTCGGCATTGCTGACTTTACCTATTCATGCCATATATATCCTACAGTTGCTCAGAACTCTATAATACTTTATAATGGAAACCCTACTGCAAACGGACTTGGCCTGGTGATGAACAACGGCATCTTTGGTGGTGGCGCGGGCAACGTTGTTTCAATGTTGTTTGGCGGCATTGCTCAATCCGTTGGCGCACCGGTAACACTGAATCAGTGGCACCATCTGTTGATGAGAAGGAACGGTAACAGCTACCTTCTATATATTGACGGCGTGCTTGCAGACACATACATCCCTGCTATTACGCCGGGCTATGCGCCGCCTACATCTTTTTTCCAATTGGGCTGTAATTTCACAGGACTGGCCAACTATTTTACGGGAAAGATAGACGATGTTGCTCTCTATGACAGGCAGGTATCGAACACTGAAATGATCTTGATACGCGACTTCAATCCATACATTAATTTCACTTTAGGCAACGATACAGCTATTGCTCCAAACGTGTTTTATCTTGGTGCTCATCCACTGTCTGCTTATCCACTTGATACGATCACCTACCCCAACAGGAGGTACATACCCACTGCAGCAGCAGCGTACCAAACTGCATATGGTTTTCTCTGGAACACAGGAGATTCAACATCGTGGAATTCGATCACGTTCCCGATGACGCCGGTTCCGGATACAACCCGCACCCTTACCATCACACGTTGGCTGTCTTGCCCGGCACAGCGCGCCATTACCGTGCGCCACGTGGTGCCGGTAGTGAATATTGGCAGAGATACGATACTGTGTACCGGGTCATCCGTTGTACTCAACCCTACTCCAACTCCCGGAGTTACCTACTCGTGGAGTACCGGCGCATCAACTCCATCTATTAGCGTGGGCACATCAGGCACCTACTGGGTAGTTGCGGACAGCACTGTGACGATCGGGGGGGCCACGCTGCACTTCCTCGGAACCGATACTGCGATAGTTTCGGTATCGCCGCTCACGTCGGTAACTTTGATCAACGATACTACACTTTGCCAGGGAGGCACTGTAACACTCAGTTCATCCAACACCTATTACAGCCCAACGTATCGCTGGAGTGATGGTGTAACAACCACCCCATCACTGGTTGTCTCGACCACAGGTACCTACTGGCTGGAAGTTACAGACAGTGCATGCGTTGCCGCTGACACTGTGCGTGTAACGATCGTTTATGATACACTCACCGTGTTCAACCCGGACACGGCTATATGTAACGGGGCATTTGTGATAGTACGCGCTACGTCTTCGTCGGACATCACCTACCAATGGACACCAACGTCGGGCATTAGTTTGTCCGACGTTGCTTCAACCACTATCTACCCCGATACTTCAGCGGTCTATGTGCTTCAGGGACGCATCAAAAAGGACGGTGTATATCTAAGCTGCCTCACAACCGACACGCTGCGCATAGATGTGCAACCAAACCCCAAGGTACTGATGGGCGGGAATCGATCGGTCTGTGAATTTGATACCATACGTATAACACCGACCGTTACGCCGGGATGGTACACCAACTATAGCTATGACTGGACACCAGGGACATTCCTTGATGATTCGACATCAAACACTGCGATCTTCACTGCAGGCGACACAACAAAAATTGTACTTACGGTGACCACTCCAGCAGGTTGTGCGGGATCGGACTCGATGATCGTATTCAAATACAACGGCAACTTCGCCATGATGAAAACGGATACAGCCATTTGTCCGGGCGACTCGGTGGTGCTGTTCCCATTCTCTACGGAGCCGGGTATTACGACCTACGTTTGGTCTCCCTCAACGTATCTGAACGACTCGACAATTGAGAACCCGGTTATCAAGCCGATCAACAACATCAGTTACCGTGGTATAGCTACAAGCCAATATGGCTGTAAGGACACGATCGGTTATAACATTGTGATCAATCCGGGTGCGGTTATACACATGGAGGACTCGGCAGTGATCTTCCCCGGTGAATCGCACCAGATAACACCGATAACAAACTGTATCTTCCATGCGTGGGCACCGCCTGTGGGCCTGAACGACACCGCTTTGGTGAACCCTGTGGCTACTCCACCTATCAACACAGTATACATTCTGACAGGAATGACGGAAGATGGCTGTATGACCAAGGATTCGATCAGGATTCGTGTAGTGTCCAACTCTGTAATAACAGTACCGAACGCTTTTGCACCGGGCTCCGTGAACGGAACAGTAAAAGTGATATTACGCGGTATTGCCCGACTGAGGTATTTCAGGATCTACAACCGTTGGGGCGGCATGGTGTTTGAAAGCACTAACATTGCCAATGGCTGGGATGGCACCATAGGCGGTGTTGCACAGCCAGCAGGGGTTTATGTGTACGAGGCCGAAGCAGTGACCAGCGACGGTCAGATCATTCAGAAACAGGGCAACATAACGTTACTTAAGTAACCAAGAACGGATATAAACAAAGAGGGCGGTTTCGTGATGAAGCCGCCCTCTTTGTTTTGCGACACGTCTAGCAGAGGTCACACAAGAATTGCATAGTGTCTACCCCATCGGCATAGTCGGAAAGTGCGGGACACTGAGAACTACCGAACGGAAGAAAGCCATGCCCTACCACTGCCTGAATATCCTGGCTGATACGCAGTTCTTCGGCCAACTGTTCCCTATCGTCATAGAACCTATAATGCAAGACACTTACAGCGGAAAAAGGCAAGGTGTTCTCGACCATCAGCAAGGACGCGTTGCTCATGTATGGCACTTTGTTGAGGAGATAGATCGCGAGGTGATAGTCGTAATTGTTTTTGTACTTGTTGAAATCGGCATACGAATCGTAATGGCTCAACACCTTCAGGAGACGTTCGAAGTTGTAGCCAGCGGGCACACACACCTGGGTGACATTTCGGCATCCTAAACCATAATAAAAGTAAACATCGCGACCAAGTTCAAGCAGCTCTTCATCAGTTTCTGACCCATCGAGCACGGCAACAGAGGTGCGGTTGCGACGGATGATGTGCGGGAAACGGCTGAAATACTGCTCAAAGTAACGTGCAGTATTGTTGCTACCTGTGGCAATGTAAGCATCGCAACCATTCAATCTGTCGGAAATAACGATGCGACCAGCCACACGTGGATCTGTAGCTACCATCCAGTTAACAATGTGCTTCATGAGGACCTCGTCTTTTGAGGAAAGCTTCAAAACCAAGGAATGCCCCGCAATGAACCCGCAAAGGAGGTCATGAAAACCGACCATGGGTATATTGCCCGCCATAACGACCCCTACGGTTCGGGCGGCGGCCGGCATGTTATATCCTGCCACCCATTGCGATAACCGCTTGTGATCTAAAAACTCGCGGATGACGTTTGCCGTAGCCAGTTCCACATGGTCGGCAGAGAACCACGGGTTGGCATATACCGCATCAGCTTTTGCCGTCTGCCACTCCTCACCATTGGCGTGC
Organism: Chitinophagaceae bacterium; assembly: GCA_014879545.1. Lineage (GTDB taxonomy): Bacteria > Bacteroidota > Bacteroidia > Chitinophagales > Chitinophagaceae > Nemorincola. The sequence continues at coordinate 7,301 of JACSRV010000086.1, forward strand.
ATGTATTCTCCCAGGCCAACCATAAGGTCTATACGCTCCTGAAGCGTCATATCATTGATCATAATAATGCTATACTTTAAGCGGTAAATATCGTTAGGCTATTCAACTGTATGTTGTAACTTTGGTGCGAAATTATCTAAATAAACAAGACCAAATTATGGCGATCAAAATAACCGATGAATGTATCAACTGCGGCGCGTGCGAACCGGAATGTCCTAACAATGCCATTTATGAGGGTGGCGTTGAGTGGGCTATTGCAGACGGCACCTCTGTAAACGGTGCGTTTACCCTGATGGACGGAACAGTGATCGATGCTGCTTCGCGCCAAAAACCGATATCAGTGGATACGTACTATATCACAGCAAATAAATGTACTGAGTGCCAGGGATTCCACGACGAGCCGCAGTGTGCAGCTGTCTGTCCGGTAGACTGTTGCATTCCTGACGAAATGTATAAAGAGACTGTAGATGAACTGATGGCGAAGAAAGAGAAATTGCATCTCTAAGCCAAACCTACGCATCAAAACAACAAAGGGCCTGCATCTGAGCGATTCAGGCCCTTTTTATATCATGTTTGTCATTAATCGAGTTTAGGCATACCTATCTTCTTCCAGGTATTATCCTTTTTCATACCGATCTCATCCATGCGTGTAGCGATCTCGGTGAGGAATTCGGGACCGAAGCCCGCACTATAGATAGACTTCTTTCCTTTGGCGTACTTGATCACAAAATTGAGACCGGGAAGATCAGGGATGCGATTCTCGTACATTTCACTGCACGTATCTATTTGGTACTTGCGGCACATATCGATGATCTCCTTGGCCTTTGCCTTACCGATATTTTTAGTAAAAATGCCGGTATCAGGTGTGAAGCGCATACCAGTGTAGGTGGCAACCCCCTTCTTGTTGATCTCGATCTTATAGTCGGGGCACTGACCGAAACACAATGTGCGATGGATGCCGACCGAAACGATGTCTTTAGAAACAATTTTCTTCTTTTTCTTCTTATCGCTGCCTATAAATTTTGACTGAGCCATGGCGGGAATGATGCCGGCCAGGAACAAAATAAGCAAAGAGAATTTCTTCATTTTCTTAAATTTACAGGCTCAAAGATAGCATAATAGAAGCACCACTCCTACATCAGTATTTCACAATAGACGACGCACCACCCGCGAACCTGTAACACTATGAACACACACCCTGAAAACGACCATGAAGAACTGTACCACCAATTAGCACTGAGCTATGTAAACGGCATTGGCGGCAAGATGGGCCGTATGCTGATAGAGAAATTCGGCAGCGCCACCAATGTGTTCAAAGTGCCGCTGAAAGAACTGAAAAACACAGACGGAATTGGGGAAATAAAAGCAAAAGCTTTTAAAGACAGCGAGGTATTTGCTTATGCTGAGAAGGAAATGGCATTTCTGATGCAGCATGACGTAAAGGTCCTTTGCCTTGCCGGCACCTACCCCCAAAGACTTACCGGCTGCTCGGATGCACCGCTGCTGATGTTCTACAAGGGCACGGCTGGCCTGGAGGCGAAAAAGATAGTAGCTGTAGTGGGCACCAGAAAAAATACCGACTACGGCCACAAGTTGTGTGAGGACCTGATAGAGGGGCTTCAGTCGCTGGAAGGGTTGCTGGTGGTAAGCGGGCTGGCATTGGGCATAGACAGCATAGCCCATAAAAAGTGCGTGCAACTGGGTATACCAACGGTGGGCGTTCTGGGACATGGCCTTGACACCATATATCCTTATTCGAATAAGACACTTGCAGCACAAATGATAGAAAACGGAGGACTGCTCTCGGAGTTTCCGTCAGGAACGATTCCGGACAGGACAAACTTTCCGATGCGCAACAGGATAGTTGCAGGTATGAGCGATGTGACGGTGGTAGTGGAAAGTAATGCCACCGGAGGCGCCCTGATAACTGCAACACTTGCGGCGGGTTATCACAGAGAAGTAGCGGCATTCCCAGGCAGAGTGAACGACACGAGGAGTGCGGGCTGTAACGAACTGATACGCACCAACATGGCAGCCATGATAACAAAAGCGGATGATCTGGTGGAACTGATGAACTGGGACAAAGACCGAAAGCCGAGAGCTGTGCAGAAACAGCTCTTCCTAAATCTATCCGCAGACGAGCAGAAGATCATGGACCTGCTGCAGACAAAAGACAATGTGCACGCTGATGAATTGTTCCATCATTCGGGACTGGCAAGTACCATGCTTGCCGCAACCCTGCTGCAACTGGAAATGCAGGGACTCATAAAAGCGCTACCCGGGAAATTTTACAGAACCAACTAAGAATCTGTGCGTGCCACCCCGGGTGCCGCGGCAAAAAACATAAGGGAAGTAAAAATGGAGTAGAATAACACGCCCTGCTGGCGCGCCAACAACGACTCGGTAAAGAACGTGACGCTGATGGTGATGAGCAAATAGAGATAGATAATATTCCGGGAAACGACTGCGCGACGGAACTGCATGAACAATACAACAACCATTGCTAAGATACCGGCTAGACCAAACGATAACCAATCGTAGAAATACTGATTGTGCGGATCGAAGTAGCCTACCCAATACCCTCTGTAAACAGAGTGAAAGAAATAGCGGTAATGGAGCTTATCGAGCATGCTGCCGGGACCGGTGCCCGTAAGCCAGTAGTGCTGCAGCATGGTCTTATCGGTGTGAAACAACAACTTGCGCATGTTCACTGAGTTCTGGATAAGGTCGTCAGCATCTTTTTTGCTGAAGAGGCCGGAGAGTTCCAGCACACGCTGGCGGAAGAATGGAATGAATGCATATGCCCCGGCCACCACACCTACCAACGAAAGGAATACCCATTTGAGGCGGGCGATCATGCGCAGGTCGCTGATGAGAAAATGAGTAGCGGCAATCACCAACGCGATGATAGGAGACTTGGCAAACAATGCCAGCATGAACACGAGCAGCGTGTAAACCATTGCGTACTTGGCAAAAACATCGCGACGGGAGCGGGTGAAGAAACGGAAAATGGTGATGTACAATGCAAAGCACAGATACATGGCCATGTAGGTGGGATGGATGCCGGTAAAGTTCTCGAAAATGTTGCGGTAGGCAACGTGCGACAACTCGCGCCCCGGACCACCTATCATGATATGGTTGTACAGGTAATCGACATTGGCCAAAAAACAGGTGATGATGCAACCATAGACAAAGAAACGAAGTTCATTGACGATAACGAGGCGAAACTGCTGTCCCATGATGGCAAAAACAAAGGGTAGTAGAAGGTATGCCGACTTCTGCTCGCAAAGCATGTGTGCATAGGCACTGTTTCGCTCAGGCGTGAAGAAAAGGGCAACGACATAAAAGAGGTAACTGCCGCCAAGCAAAGCCGCCCACTTAAGATCGGGACCCGAGGGGCGGAGACCCGAACGAAAAGAGCGGAACACAAAGAACACACTGGTGCCGATTGCTGCCAACACCTGCAACTGAGGAGGCATAAACAAGCACATCACCAGAATTCTGGCAGCAACCACATCGGCTTTATATAACGGAACGGTGTTTTCCTCCACTACTGGACCCAGACTATTAAAAGCGAAAATTAACAGAAAAATCCGACTATGCGTTTATAATCCGAGCGAGATCAGAAATCTGTGCCGAGCGCGAAGTAAATGATCGGCTTTTTATCGCCCTCAGCATTCCAGGCAACATCGGTTCTGATGAAGTATCCAAACAGCGAAGTGCGGATACCTCCGCCGAAACCTGCAGTGAGTGCAGACCCGTAAGGAACTGTCAGCGTAAGCAGGACATTATTCATTGACCTCGGATCGCCATATTGAGGGTACGTGAACGTGTTGGACAGGTTGTCTTTGGTGGGCAAGAACCCTTTCCAAGTGGTTCCCACATCGGTAAATGCTACCAACTGAAGGTTCTTGAGCGCAGCAGACTGTACCGGCCGCTTCACAAACGTTGCTGCCACCGGCACCCTGATCTCGGTAGAAACCACTGCGAAGTTATTTCCGGCCCTCGCTTTCTGCTTGTAGCCACGTAGTGATGTTGCAAGCATTTGGAAACCATAATTCTCACTGAATTCGGTAGATGCTGTGCTGGGCTGTGGGAACATCCAATTGTCGACACCGCCTAACAGGTATTGAACCATCTTGTTACCGTCGGAATGTGCGTAGGCGATCCTGTTGGCAAGAATAATATTCTTGTACAGGGGCTGGTAGTTGCGGAAGTCGACACCAATATTGTAACAACTTTTGTTGCCTTTGTTCAGACCGTACATATACTCTGTGTACACTTTAAAACGTGTACCACGAAGAATATTCATCATCGGGCTAATTGTGTTGTCGAATACATATTCGAACCGGCTCACCTCTGTATATGTCCTGTTTTTGGGGAAGTCAATAGCGTGACTCAGGGTATCAGTGACCTTCTGTATGAATCCATCTTCGCGCACACTTGTATGGAACCTCAGGCTGCGCATACGATCAAGGGGATAGCAAAAATCGGCCTGGATCATATTGGATACACTTTGAAACAACTGCTGGAATGGTCCGTATGCGATACCCGATGCGCTATCGATGTAGGCAACACCTTTATAGTCGCGGTTCTGCCTGCGCAGCGCCATAAGCCCCCAATCCAATCGGCGTTTGTAGTTCTGATATTGCAGGAAATAGGCTGAATAGTTCAGATCCAGAGGCAACTGGAATCCTATGTTGACCCGTTGGTCCTCCAGCAATTCATTGAGGCTGATGGTTGGCATTAACCCTATTGCAGGATTAACGAACTCACCACCGTTCGCATCTATAGACTGGTATTGATTGAATAGAATGCTGTTATCCAACTTTACAGAAATGAAATCAGGGATAAAGCTCTTCTTGTAAGCAGTTGGTTTCATCTTCAGATAAGCACTGTCGCTTATCTCTGAGAGTACCGAACTGTCAGCATCAGTTGAAGCCACCTCATCTGCGCCCGTCTTCACGGCATCGTCGGTTTTATTGGCCACGGGCCGCGACTTCTTTACCGGCTGTTCTTCATTATCGTCAAATTCGCTCTGGAAAATGTTGCCGCTCTTAATTTGCGGCTTGGGCTTTTGCTCATCGGCATAACGCCCCGGATATAGTTCCGACTTCGGTTCGGGCATCGGTGTTACCGGATCTTTTGCGCTACGCTTGGCACCGGGAGTGGCCGTTGGAGCTTCCGGCCATTCCTTCGAAAGAATGGTAGGTACCGGGTGCTCCACTACCCCACTGTCGCCGGGCATATGCAGATCGTGAATGTAAAGGACGTACTTGTCGCGAATCTGGATCACATCAGACACATCGCCTGAAGACGCATTGTATTGATGACTCAGAATATTGGTGTTATAGTTGGTAACAGGCAAGGCATAAGCAGAGTCCTCGTTCTTTTTATTGCGTGCGAAATAAACTACGTACCTGTTGGTGATGCCACTGCTGTCGTACAGGTACGCAAAGTGTTCGGGGCCGTATTGTATGGGCTGTGTTATGTGTCCCTTGCCCACATCAGAGCACTGTAACAACTCGGGGCGCATACTTACGGTGTTGTAGAAGAACACATTGAATGGTCCTGCAGGCAATTCGTTTACCGCAACCGGCACATTGAGGTTTGGCTTAGGTCGGTTGGAAAGGAACAGGATCCCCGTTCTGCCACCGTCGGTAACAAACTTTGGCGACACATCGTCCCAAGTGTCATCGGTGATGTTGGTCATCTTCGATCCCTTGATGGTGAAAAGGTACAGATCGGACTGACTCTTCTTGATAGCAGAGAAAACCAATTTATCGTCATCCTGAAGGAAAGCCATAGACAATACCCTATCGAAACGGTTGGCCGGAATGACGTAGTTCTCTACCCTGCCCCGTGCGTTGTTATATATGCGCAATCGAGTCTGTTTGCCCTTGCGGTAGAGCATGGCCAGCTTACTACCTGTGGGCGACCACGCCAGCATAGGATAATTGGGATCTATCTGCTCTGTGAGATCCTTCTTGCCTCCCTCCAGCAACGGGTTGACGTTGGGGTTTCCGGTGCGTTGCGTGTACACGGTGAAGCGGCCTTCTTTCCATACGACATAAGAGACATCGGTGCCCGATGGCGAAATGGTAATGTTGCGAACGATGCTATTATCCTTTGGCACCTTCAATGTGGTGACACCGCCTGTGCTGTCGGGCTTGCGTTGGTTCTTAGCATCGAGTGTGTAAATATGTTTGTAGAAATTGATGCAGGAATCGTATGCCTTTGTCACCTTCATACCAAGGTTGTCGGGGTCGAGCATAGCCTTGTTGAGGCTGGTCTTCTGCTGCATACTGTACAACAGTCCTTTTACCTTACTGTCGCCATACTGATTGGACACGAACTTCCAGAAAGCCTTGCCTGCCAGCTCGGGATATTCGTTTGACAGCTCAAAGAACCCGGTATTAGGACGCGCCTGCAGTAACGCCATCCATTGACTGTTGCTTTCCTGGTCCCAGCCATCTACCAGATAAGAGATATAACCATCTGTGACCCAAGGAGGCAGATTGAGCAGGAGTGCATTCTTGACACGCTTCTTGAGGTCATCGCCGAATATCATGTGCTGCATCACCACCAGGGCCATGCCCGACTTGATCTGCCGGCGGAGGTCGGTGTGAGCACCGGTGAAATATACCACCAGTTTATCATCGACAACCTTTAGCGAGCCAGCGCGGGAGTTACCGATAGTCGGCACCTCGTCTTTAAGTCCGATGTTTGATTGTCTGTACTCATCATAAGAGTTGTACAGCATGATGTTGAAACGAGGTGGGAATGCGCCACCCAGCTTCTTCTCAATGACGGCCACATCCATCTCCGCTTCTTCTGCAACGTAACGACCCAACTGGCGACCTGCTTTGTCGTAATGATATACCCTGAAATGTTTGGTGTCGAAATACTTCCAGTCGAATTTCTTCTTTTCCTGTTTCCGGTTCTGCCCGAACACCTCCAGGTTGGATTGTGCATGCACTATCTGCGGCATAGTGATGCTACCCCAAAGGGCAACAAACATGATAAGGTTTATCTTTCCCAGCCGCGATATGCTATTTATCATCTCTACGTACTTTTCTCAAACGCCCATGCCTTCCGGAAGGTCTGTCACAGAGGCTGCCGGCAGTGAAGCGGATGTGTTACATTTGCAATACAAATTAAAGAAATAATACCACTCAGATATGTTAAATGTCCACTTTTTCACGTTCAATGCGTTTCAGGAAAACACCTACATCATCAGCAATCATAAAAAGGAATGCTGGATAGTGGATCCGGGTATGTATGAACAACGCGAAACAGACGGATTTATTTCATTTATAGAAAAACAAGGCTTTACCCCACAGGCCATCATCAATACGCATGCCCATCTGGACCACATTTTCGGGGTGCAAGCTATGGTAGATAAATACAATATTCCTTTCAGCATTCACCGGCTGGAACAACCAGTACTGGACCGCGGCCGCGAAACTGCTGCCATGTTCGGGTTTTCTTTCAACAACTTGCCTGTAGTCTCGAGCTACATAGACCACACAACACCACTGCAGCTGGGCGAAGATACTGTACAGGTATTCCTGACACCGGGTCACTCGCCGGGCAGTATATCGTTCTACTACGAACCGGGCAACTGGGTGATTGCAGGTGACGTTCTTTTTCAGGGAAGTATCGGCAGGACCGATCTGCCGGGAGGCGACTTTGATACGCTGATCAGTTCAATTAAAAAGCACCTTTTCACGCTACCGGACAATACAACGGTTCTATCCGGCCACGGAGACAGCACTACCATAGGCGACGAAAAAAGGGATAACCCATTCCTCAGGTGAGGAAAACGGCATTAAAGTAAGGGAACCTTGCGCACACTATCCACTTTACCATTGTGGATGTATTGATACGTCCTTACCGGCGGACGATTGAAGTCTGAAGGTATCATGTTGCCGATCACATTGTAGTCGGGCAATACGGACACCTTTTTATTAAGCCAGTATGCCGAAGCTAGGTACTTAGGCTCGGGGTAATAAATGAACAGGCAAGTACCATCTTTGATCGTCTCGATAATGGGTGCAGCCATATCAGCCGGCACTGCAGGACAGCCCCAGCTTCTACCCAGACGTTGATTCTCGTTAATGTATTTATCGCTTACATACGGGGCACCATGCACAACGATATCGCGCTTATAGGCGGCATCGTTGAAACCCTGATCCATTCCTTCCATACGCAGCGAAAGTCCGTTGTCGCCGGTATAGGTCTGGGCTGTTACGTAAAAACCAAGACTGCTCTTGTGCGAATTCACCTTGTTGGAGAAATCGACCGCACAACCCTCGCCTGTCGACTGCCCGTGCGCCACATAAGTATTGAACAAAACACGTTTAGTCGCAAGGTCTATGACCCAAAGTCTGTCCAGTACCGAAGGCTGATTGAAATCACAAATGGTAAGGATCTCTTTGGCTGTATTGATTTTGCCGGCATTGCGCAGATTGATATAACCACGCATTGCCTTTTCAAAAACAGTGTAAGATAATCGGGTGAAATTCTGAAAATCGAGCTGCTTGTACAGGGTACTGATGTAATTCTCAACCCTTACAGCCTCGTTGTGCGATATGGTCTCGTTGGCCATCGCGATTTTGTATGACAACGTGAGCAGTGCATACACAAATAAAGAAACAATGAACTTACTTAGGGGCCTCACTATCGCGATCACGTCTTCAGATTTAAGTTGTTGCAAAGGTACCGAAATCACCCCACTCTGCCATTAACTAAAAGCTATCTTAACTATACATTATGATAAATAGAAACCGCCGCTCGTCTCGCGACGGCGGCGGCATATTTGATCTGATTTTTTGTTTCCTTACAACTTAGCGCTTTGAATGCGCAGTACTTTTCTGTTCTTCTTCTGCACACGCATTTTCTCGGGCACCAGTTTCAGTATCTCGTCCATGAGGCTCTGCAACACACTATCTTTCACAAAGTGTATGCTGGTAACCAAACTGATCTCACGCACAGGCTCCGGTGATTCGAAATAACGGATACGCTCCATTTGATCTTCACCGAATTCAAGTGTGGCCAACTCGGGCAGCACAGCCATTCCTCCGTTCTTCTCCACCATGCGACGCAGTGTTTCTACATTGCTGGAGTCGTAACGATAAGGGCGTTCTGCCTGTAATTTCTGGATCTGGTCGCTGCAGAGATTGATGATCTGATTGCGCATACAATGACCTTCGTTCAGTAGCCATATACGCCCCAGATCAATATCCTCGGGTGTGACCATGCGCTTTTTCAACGCGGCCTCACCTTCGCTGAAATACCCGACAAACGGCTCATAAAACAATGGATATTCTTTTATGCCCTGTTCTTCAAGCGGTGTGCTCAGAAGTGCAGCGTCTATCTCGTTGTTGCGAAGCGCAGTAATGATCTGGTGTGTCTCCAGCTCGGTCACCTGCAACTTCATGGAAGGAAACGCCTTCGCGTAGTTATCAAGTAGAGATGGCAGGATATTGGGTGCAACGGTTGGAATGGCTGCAAACCTGAACGTGCCTGACAACGTTTTCTGCTGGCGTTGTATCAGTTCATGTATCCGCTCACATTCAGCCAGTGCAATCTGTGCCTGGTCAACAATAATGTTGCCCATGTCTGTAACAGCAATAGGATGTTTGTTACGGTCGAATATCTTGACACCCAACTCGTCTTCGAGCTTCTGTATCTGCATGCTGAGTGTGGGTTGCGTCACAAAGCATTTTTCAGCAGCAGCAACAAAACTCTTGTAAGTGGCTACCGCAACGACGTATTCAAGTTGTGTAATGGTCATAATTAATGGCGATTGAATACAAACATACAAATAATAAATGATATAGTCAAAATCTATAGAAAGAAAGTTTCCTTTTTATTGGTTGCCTGGGCACTTTATGGATCCAAACTTCTCCATTTCAAACACCGGCTTTAGTGCTTCGGTCCACATACGACGCTTCAGATCGGGCTGGGGGGCGAACATTTCCACGGTAGGCAACGGCACCCAAACCGTGTCGTTGAACCTGTTGGGCAGCAAAAATCGCAGCATCACTGCTACGCCCAACTGCGCCGGAACCAAACCGAACAGCAGTATCACATAAGGGTCTACTGCTGTGCGCAAATGGTTCCATGAAACCAGCTGCCCCTCTGCGAGGTATATAATATTATAGTCTGCGGGTTGCAGTTTGCAGGCATCCAGCATGCGCACCAGCTGTGTTTCCAGTTCGGGTTTGCGGTCGGCTTCGCCCAGCAGCACCAGAACCGGCCGTTTCTCCAGTCCGTTGGTCACAGTACTCGAATCTTGCCAGAAAACGTCGTTGGCCGCAGAGATAATATCAGTGTTGATGATCGACATAAAGTAGTAAAAGGTAAAGTTCCGCCTATTGCCCGATAAAGGCACCAATATATCCTGTTAAAAAACAGAAATATAAAAATATTGCAAAAGAACATACGAAATCCGTGAGTTTCGGGTTAATAAGAAGCCCCCTGAGGGTTGACCCGATTCCGCGAAAAAAGTCGTTTCTTTGCGCAAATTTACGCAAGTAAACACATTGTCAAATTAAACAAAATTAACAATCATGAGTGTTTCCACAATTGACATCGCCGTAAAAAAAACAACCGAGAGCCGCATTGCTCAAATGGATCCTGCCAACATACAGTTCGGCAAGGTCTATTCTGACCATATGCTGGTGGCTTACTACGAAGACGGTGAGTGGAAACAACCTGAGATCGTGCCTTTTGCCAATCTGTCGCTTAGTCCGGCTACTACATTCATCCATTACGGACAGGCAATCTTCGAAGGAATTAAGGCCTACAAAGACGCCAACGGCAACCCGCTGGTGTTCCGTCCGCGCGACAACTGGAAGCGTATGAACCGCTCAGCCGAGCGTATGGCATTACCGGCAGTACCCGAAGAGTTGTTTGTAGAAGGTATCCGCAAGCTGGTGGACATAGACCGCGCATGGGTACCTACTTCAGAAGATACTTCATTGTATATCAGGCCGTTCCTATTTGCCATAGACGAGTTCATTGGTGTGCGCCCGGCAGAGAAATTCATGTTCATGATCATTACCAGCCCTGCAGGCCCATACTACAGCAAGCCGGTATCTATCTATGTGCAGGACGAGTATGTACGCGCATTCCCGGGTGGTATCGGCTTTACAAAAGCAGCCGGTAACTACGGTATGAGCATGTACCCTACCATGAAGATAAAGGAAATGGGCTACGACCAGATACTGTGGACGGATGGTTTTGAGCACAAGTATGTGCAGGAGATAGGAACCATGAACGTATTCTTTGTACTGGGCGACAAGGTGGTGACACCTGACCTGAAAGAAGGAACGATACTGGCAGGGGTGACCCGCGACAGCGTGATAACGCTGCTGCGTGAAAAAGGCACAACTGTTGAAGAACGCCCGATAGCTATAGACGAACTGGCAGAGGCTTACCGCAACGGACAGTTGAAAGAGGCGTTTGGTACGGGCACTGCGGCTTCGATAGCACCAATACGGGCACTTACCTACCACGAAGAAACAATGGAACTGCCAGCAATGGAAACATGGGACGTGGCCAACTGGCTGAAAAAAGAACTCGCTGATATCCGCTATGGTCGCAAAGCCGACACACACGGATGGGTGCTGCATGTATAATTTCTACAACGACGATTATAAAATACGAAGGGACCGAAAAGGTCCCTTCGTATTTTATAACTATCTCCACTACTTAACAATAGTTACTTTGCTCCGCCATACACCGGCATCTGTAGCTACGACAACCATATACACACCACTTTCGGGTAGATGAACCGTGTTGTGGCGCTGCGCAGCAAACCGCTGCACCACCCTGCCCGTCATATCTGTTACGGTTATGTGCCCGGTGTGGCCCGGTGGCAGCTGCACCACAAACGCATCGCATGCAGGATTGGGGAATAACGATACTACCTCTTCGCGGCCAGCAGACACAGCTGCTGCGCAAGCCCCGGCAGGCAACACAGCCATGCTGTGTGTGGCGGTGGCTGTGCCGCAACTATTACTGAAGGTGTATGAAATTGTGGCTACACCCGGAACGACTGCCGTGCAAAGACCGCTGGCGGAAACTGTTGCTGCGCCACCACCCGCGCTCCAGGTGCCGCCCGCCATTGTACCTGCAAGTGTGGCTGTGTCGCCCACGCAAAGGGTGTCGGTACCAGATATGGCCGCTAATGGTGCGGGCGTTACAGTTACATAAAATGTTACAATGGCCACAGAGCGGCCGTCATCGACACGCACTTCAAAAGTATCGGTGCCTGAATAGCCTGAAGACGGTATGTACACCAGACCGGTTGGCGTGACGGTGCTACCGGTGGCGGTGGCTGTATAAGCGGCTGCAGCCACACCATGTGCGGGTGGCGTTATCAGCGTCCAGGTAAGGGTTTGCCCGGCATCGGCATCTGTGATGGCAAGGGCAGCGTTAAGTGGCACACTGCCACCGGCACATACTGCCAACGACTGTATATGCCCACCTGTGAATACGGGTATATGATTGCCGTAGGAAATTTTGCGGACAACGTGATTGAATTGTTCAGTGAAATAGATGTCTCCATTGGGGTGAATAGAAATGTGGGTAGGTTGATTCAATTGGGCTGCAGTGGCCATGCCACCATCGCCACTATACCCTACACTACCATTACCCGCAATTGTAGTAATTATACCTGAAGCGTCAATTTTCCTGACCACATTATTATTTCTATCACAAATGAAAATATTTCCAAGACCATCCAGATCCAGCCCTGCTCCGTCTTTTATCATTGCTAACAACGCAGAGGATCCATCTCCGCTGTAGCCGCTAACACCTGTCCCTGCTACCGTAGTCACTATTCCCGTATTGTTAATTTTTCTTATGCGATAATTGGTGCCATCAGAAAAGAAAATATTTCCTGAACGGTCTATAGCAATTCCCGCAGGAACCGTTAGCATTGCCATAGTTGCGGGTCCTCCATCTCCACCATATCCTGCAGTAGAAGACCCCGCTATCGTCGAGATAATCCCAGCAACATTTACTTTGCGAATATGGCCGGAAGCATCACCCACGTAGAAATTGCCAAACCTATCTTTCGCTACATCCCGAGGACTGCATTGCGCAATGGTCGCTGCGCCTCCATCGCCGGAATATCCACCAACACCGGTCCCAATAATTGTTGAAATTACTCCCGCACCGTTTATTTTACATATCCTCTCGGCAGAAGGGCCAAAACCACAAAAATTCACGTTATCACCGTCCGCAAAAATTCCTGCAAGATTAGTAAGCGTGGCTGCAGTCGCAGGCCCACCATCACCTGTATATCCAGCACTTGCCCCATTACCGGCTATAGTGTTTATGACACCCGAAACATCCGCTTCGCGAACTCTATGGTTGAAAAAATCACACACGATGATTCTACCTAAACTGTCCACATGAATGCCAGTAGGACGATTTAACTGTGCAGTAATCGCAGGTATTCCGTCTCCATTGTATCCAGAAGTACCAGTGCCGACTACTGTCGAAATAATCTGAGCGTTTGAGTAAGTCCCAGTTGTGGTAAAAAAAACAAATGAAACAAAAAATGACTTAAAACTTAACATGGCAGTAATGAATTTTCGAATTAAAATTGGTCGTAACAATTCTCCTTACAAGGCACCCTCGGGAGGAATTGTCTACCAGAAGTTGATTGAAACATTTTGCATAGCACTGCCTATTCCTGGGTGCCAGGCTGCGTTTCGACAACCGCCAGACCAAGTCGTAGATGTGCCATGACAACCGCCGCTACTAAAATACCCATCATTTATTGCTCCCCCTCCATTGCTGCAGCCGGGCGGCAAAGACGAACAATCGAATTGAAAGGTAGCATCAGTCCACTGGAATGATGTTGATGACGATGATATGGACCCGGGAGTAATGTTGTCCCAATCGGGACCTGTGGGCAAACATGGGCTGCAACCTACATTCTGAAAGATGTTGTAACTGTTCCAGCCTGTGCTGCTATACGCAGCCACGTAAAATTGGTTTGCCTGAATATCACAAAGAGTAGAATATGCGCTTTCAATGGCATACATCTTCACATAAACCCCGCATGGGTTGGCTGTGTTATCAATGAACAAGGCACCAGTTTGAGCAGACGCAGGCTTGCTGATAATGGCAAGCAGGAATAGAATCAAATAGTTTTTTTTTATATTCTTCTCTTTGTTATCGTATTCGAAAATA
>JACSRV010000226.1 GCA_014879545.1 Chitinophagaceae bacterium
CGGCTCAGGAAACGCACCATGAAATAGGTTTGGGTCTTGGCCTGGCCAATTATTATGGCGATCTGCAACCCAAGTTCTTTGCGTCGGACGGATATAGGCCTATGTCGACCATCATGTATAAGTTCTTTGCTACGCCACGTGTGGGTTTCAGGGCAGGGGTAGCTTATTCTCAGGTCACAGCTGCGGATAGTAATGGTCGTATTCCGATAAACCAGCGCAGGAATCTGAGTTTTACTTCCAACATTTTTGAGTTTCATGGTGCATTGGAGTTGAATCTGCTACCGGTAGACGTTTTGCATCGTAGGGTGTCACCATACATTTTTGGTGGTATCGGCGTGTTTTATTTCAATCCGTTTGCGGAAGACATTTCGGGCAACAAGCACTTTTTGCGCCCGCTGAGCACGGAAGGTCAGGGTTTACCAATGTATCCTGACAGGAAACAGTACAGCCTGGTTAACATGTCGTTTCCGTTTGGTGGTGGTGTAAAGTTCCTGATCGGAAAGACGCTTGTCATAACTCCTGAGATCGGTCTGCGCTACACGAATACAGACTATCTGGACGACGTGAGCAAGTCTTATGTGAACATGGACACGCTGGAGGCATACAAAGGTAAACTGGCCCGAGCCATGTCTTTCCGCGGTAATGCGAAGGCTGAGTGGGATGGAAACAATCCTAACTATGGTTATCAGCGTGGTGACAGCAAGGCAAATGACTGGTATTGGTGGGGCAACATTACGGTAACAGTTTATTTCCGTGCTTTTGGCAACCCCAAACCATACACTAAAACCAAGTGCCCGGGCTTTTAAGAGGAATACCTGACCAGCAACGGACTTAAGTGATACATTCAGTTGGAAGCGGCACATTTGTGTCGCTTCTTTTTTTGCGTTCATGCCCGTCCGGCAAAACAAATAAGGCCGTACAATTTGGGGTGTAGGTTGTGCGAAGTTTGCCTAGCACGGGGTTTGTAGCCGGTAGCCGACGGTTTCGTGCTCAGTGTCTGTTGTTGTTCCCGTTGCGCCCGGTTGCACCAGCAGGGTGTAGAGGTGGTAGCCTAAAGAAAAAGGGCATTGAGCAACAGCCCAATGCCCTTTGAATAAGTATCGGAAGGGGATTATTTTTCCAACGAGTGTATGCCGTGCAGCAGACGTTTCCATCGGATACCATGTTCGCCATAGCTGAGCCATACAAACCATGCCTTGCCCACTACGTGGACTTCGGGAACAAAGCCCCAATAGCGCGAATCGAGTGAGTTGTGGCGGTTGTCGCCCATCATCCAGTAGTAGTTCATTCTGAACGTGTATGAATTAGCTTCCTTTCCGTTTATAAATATCTTTCCATCTTTTTCGTCGAGGGTATTGCCTTCGAAGTTGCGAATGATACGGCGGTAAATTGCAATGTTCTGCGGTGTAATGGCCACAGTGGCACCTGCCTTGGGAATTGTGAGCGGACCATAGTTGTCGCGGTTCCACTTGAAGTTGGCCGTATCATGAGGGAAAACCCACTCAAATGGTTGGTCGGGGGATACCCCCGGTGCCAGTTCCACGTACGGAACAACCGACACAACATTTGTGGCTTTCTGAACCTGAGTTACCTGACAATTCTCCAGGTTATACTTGTAATGCGCGCCATCTATGCGGTCGACATACTCAATATTTTCATCTACAATGGGGGCCGCGCCATTGGTAGTCACCAGATGGGTGATCTTCGAGTGAGGGAAGATCTGCCCCTGAGCCCCGTTTATATAGGTTATGCCATTCCTGATCTCCAGAATGTCTCCCGGAACTGCTACACAACGCTTGATGTAATTCTCCTTTTTGTCTACCGGGCGGGTGATGACGTGAAATCGGCTGTGCACTTCGTCGTGCCCCATGGCGCGGACATAGGTGTAGTAGTCCTGATCAGGATATTCTGTGATCACCGTATCGCCGGACGGGAAGTTGAACACCACCACATCATTGCGCTTTACACTTCCGAATCCGGGAATTCGGCGGTATTTCCATGAAACAGCCTCAGTGTAAGACTTTCCTCCTATGAATGGCATGGTGTTGTGTACGAGCGGCAAAGCTACAGGCGTCATAGGCACACGGGGGCCATATGCCAGCTTGCTCACGAAAAGGTAGTCGTTCACCAACATGGTTCCTTCCATAGAACCCGTTGGTATCGTGTAGGCTTCAAAGAAGAAGGTACGGATGATAGTTGCCGCGACTACGGCAAATAAACCTGCGTCGAGCCACTCTCTGGCAACAGATTTTTTCTTTTTGGGGATGTTAGGATCGCCGGGCGTCGCTTCTTTCTTTTTCCAGAATGCCATTTACTAATATGAATTGCTGTATCTGTCAAAAGTAACAACTTCCGATACAATTTATTGTATGAGCGATGTGGGGAAAGTATATTTAACAAAAGAGCATAACAAAAATGAACATGCAGTAGCGGCTGACTAATATTAGTAGTGTTGTTGACGACGGTCATACCTGAAATCAAAAAATAAATAAACATTTGCATGAAAATTCATGTATTATAAATGGCTGAATGTTTATGGCTGGTGCCACGGTAAACATTTTGAAAAACATTAATTGTTTAGAGAATTGCCCATAGAAAGCATGGAATTTGGAGAAGGATGAACCGGAGGGTTTTCATGTAAAATAGATCGGTCAGTGGCGAAAAGGCAAATCAGCAAATAGAAAAACCGTGTTTATGAAGTTTTGATACTATCTTTGCCCCTGATTTATAGAGTAAAATCACAAAATCACAGTTATATCATTCTGCTTATGGAACAAATGAATCTTTACCCGACGCTAGGTAACAGCAAAAAGACAGCGGATGGCAGGTTAGGTGCGATCAAGCGCACTGTGCTTGCATCGGGGCTGTTTTGCATGTTGCTCACTATGTTTGCTGCAAATAATGCACACGCTCAGGCTGCTACCCGTAGCTCTACGGTATATGCAGGTACCTCTCCTTTTCAGGACTCATTGTGGACATTTACACTGCCGGGCGGGCAGATCGTTAAGCGACTGGCACCTACATTGTCGGGCTTCACCATTACCGGAATTAACGGTATTGCTACAGATCCTACCACTAATCAGGAATATGCCATACTCAAAGTTACCGGAGTTCCCGGCAGAGTTCTGGCAACTATCAATATACAAACGGGAATTTGCACGCAGGTAGGTAACCTGGGTGACAACTTCTCTACATTGGCATTTAACGCAAACGGATCTTTGTTTGGTGTTACAGGTGACGGA
Organism: Chitinophagaceae bacterium; assembly: GCA_014879545.1. Classification (GTDB taxonomy): domain Bacteria; phylum Bacteroidota; class Bacteroidia; order Chitinophagales; family Chitinophagaceae; genus Nemorincola. Next base: position 3,243 of record JACSRV010000226.1, read on the forward strand.
GCGACTGTTCCGGAGACCATGTACCGTATTAACAAGTCGGATGCGACAAAGACTCTATTCCGCACTTTGGGTAATGGCGCTGATGGTGAGGTGATCGCTTACAACTATGACGATCATAAGTTCTACCACTGGTCCGGCAACGGAACGGTGGTTTGGGAGCGTTTCGATACTACGGGACTTGATGCGATCGAGGCATTGACCTACACGGGTGCACCGGGTGGTGAAACGTTTGGCGCTCTTTATGAAGGAGGAGGTCAGATGTTGGTGAGCAACATCTCCAGTAACCTGCGGTACTGGACGATCAGTGGCTCTACAGGCACTATCGGGTCTTCAGTTATGTCAGCGCCCGATGATCTGCGTGGCCTTGTTAAAGAAACACACTCAAGCCTCATAGACCCATGGGGGCCTACTACAATTTGCCCCGGCGCTACTGTAACGTTGGAAGTGACAGGTGGAACAGGTGGATACCAGTGGTATTATAATGGTTCACCTATCATAGGTGCTAACGGTGCAACTTACGCTGCTGACGCTGCGGGTGTATACAACTGTATATATGCTGATGTGAACGGCATCATCGATAGTCCGGCTACGGGCATCACGGTTAAAATGTATTCAATGCCATCTATATCGGTTGCGGCGCATCCTGCGGTTTGTCAGGGCGTTACCTCTACCGGTTTCAACTTCTCTACGCTCACTTCTCATAATTATACCGGTGCTCCGACAACATACACGGTGCCACAGGGCGTAACCAGCGTTCATTTTGACCTCGCAGGTGGTGTAGGAGGTGTCGATTCAGGCATTGCACCGAATCCGGGTCGCGGAGGCAGGCTGCAGGGTACTCTTGCTGTAACTGCTGGCGACATACTTACTGTAAATGTAGGTGGTGCGGGTAACGCAGGCTCTTTGTTCGGCGCTATCGGTGGTTTCAATGGTGGTGGTAACAGCTGGGGTTTTGGTGGCTCAGGTGGTGGTGCTACCGATATCCGTTTGAACGGCAGTCTTCTTGTTCAGCGCGTTGCAGTAGCAGGCGGTGGTGCAGGTAGCGGCCATGATGGTATTAATATGTCTGTATTGGGTGGCTTCGGCGGTGGTACTACAGCCGGCGATGGTGAATTCAATGCTGAAGGATCTAAAGCAACAGGCGGCAGCTCTATCGCTGGCGGAATTGGCGCAGCTTTCACCGGCTTTGCAAATGGTGAAGATGGTCAGCTTGGCCAAGGCGGAGCAGGTAGCATAAATGGCGTTTCAGGCGGCGGCGGCGGCGGCTACTTCGGTGGCGGCGGCGGAGTTTGGTCCGGTGGCGGCGGTGGATCATCTTACGCAGATGGTGTGCTTTCTACTTCTGTGGTTCACACTCCGGCATACAACGTTTCAGCAGGTTTCGCTAAGATATCTTTCGACGTTCCTACTGCATATACTTATTCAATTGACTGGGATCCTACAGCTGAGGGCGCCGGATTTACAGATGTAGCTGCAACTGCATTCCCGACTTCATCTGCATTCCCTGTAACAGTTCCTGCAGGTGCAGCACCTGCAGTGTACAATGGCTTCCTTACTATCAACGACGGTACATGTAGTTATGTACAACCGGTGAGCGTAGAAGTTAAAGCAATACCTACGGTTGATCCTACAGCGGATCAATCACCTGTTTGTAACGGCACAAACACAAATACTGTTGCCTTCACAGGTTCTCACTCAGGAACCAACTACAACTGGACAAACAGTCTGACATCAGTTGGTATCCCGGCAAGCGGCACAGGTGATATTCCTGCGTTCACCGCATTCAACGCTTCAGCAGTTAATCACATAGCTGAGATCATCGTAACTCCTGAACTGAACGGATGTTTTGGCACTCCTGATACGTTTACTTATACAGTGAAGCCAACGCCAACACTTACGGGCGGTTCGTCTGCAGGTTTTGTATGTGATAATTCTTTGTTCTCTTATACAGCAACCAGCCCTGTATCCGGTACAACATTTGCATGGAGCCGTCCTGCAATCACGGGCGACATAACTGCAGCCCCTGCTACCGGTGTTGCCAGCATCAGCGAGACATTTGACAACACAGGTACGTTTGTTGTTCCTGTTACCTACACATATACTCTTACTGCGAATGGTTGTGTGAACAATCAGTTCCTTACTGTTTCGGTAAATCCGACACCGTCGCTGTTCCCTACACCACTTGTAGGTTCTTCATGTTCGGGTAACGCGGTTACATTCACACAGACCAGCCTCACTCCGGGTCTGCTTCATTCATGGAGCAGGGCAGCAGTTACCGGTATCACTCCGGGTGCTACAAGCGGTGCAGGTCTTATCAACGAAGTGCTGACCAACACAACAGTTGCTCCGATCACGGTTGTTTATGTTGACACAATGAACATCAACGGCTGCAAATACACCGAGAACCTTTCTGTAGTAGTTAACCCGATGCCGGTACTTACAAGCAGCCTCACAGGAAATATCTGTGATAATGCATCATTCAACTACAAAGCAAAAACAGGAACAGCGGGTACAACGATCAGCTGGGAGCGTTATCCGGTATCAGGCATCACAAGTGCGTATGCATCAGGTACGGACACGATCGCAGAAACACATGACAACATAACATTGTCGCCTATCGTGGTTGCATACAACTTCTCGCTTTCTGCGAACGGCTGTACTAATTTCCAGGACGTACTGCTGACAGTGAACCCGACTCCTTCACTGAGCACTACGCTCACACCTGCTGCAATATGCGACAGTACTACATTCAACTATACGCCTAACAGTCTTACTCCGGGTGCTGTGTTCACATGGTCTCGTGCTACCGTTACTGGTATCACAAATCCGGCAGCAACAGGCACCGGCAATCCGGCTGAGCGCTTGAGGAATGCTACTCCACTTCCTGTTGTTGTGACTTATGTGTATACAACGAGTGTGAATGGTTGCGGCAACTCTGAGAACGTTCTTGTTACTGTGAATCCAAGGCCAAGGCTGAGCAACACAATGCCTGCTCCTATTTGTGACAGCACTGTGTTCAACTTCACACCTGCCAGCTTCACACCGGGCTACACTTATACATGGTCTCGTCCGTTTGTTGCAGGTATCGGTTCTGTTCCTGTAATGAATGCTACAGGCAACATCAGCGAGCTGCTGAAGAACAATACCAACGGTAATCTGGCTGTGATCTATGAATTTACATTGAATGCGAATGGCTGTACTAACCAGTACAATGTTCCTGTAGTAGTACATCCTACTCCGAAAATGTCTTCATCACTTACCGACAGTGCATGTTCAGGTGCTCCGTTCGTTTATGAGCCTACAACAGACCTTACAGTTCCTGTAACATATGCATGGGCTCGTGCAGCGGTTGGCAACATCACACCAAATGTTGGCAACGGTACGGGTAACGTAAACGAAACACTTGTGAACGGTACTGCTGCTACCATCAACGTAGCGTATGTGTACACGATCACTGTAGGTGCAAGTTGCTCTAAATCGCAGACCGTTACAGTTAAGGTTCGTCCTTCAGCCCAAGCGCCTGTGATCTCTACAATGCCTGGTTCTTCACTGTGTAACGGTGCTATGTACCAGAATTTCGGTGCGTCAGTTCCTGCGCCAACAGGTGTTACTTACTCATGGAGCGCAACAAACGCTGAGGTGTACGCAACAGGTACAGGCAACCAATACAGCCTTGTAAACTTCAACAATCCGGGTAATGCAGTGGTGACACTGTCAGCAGCATACGCTTCAACCGGTTGTGTGGGTGTTGCTACTTACTCTGTAGCTGTAGGCTCAACAGTAAATACTATGCCAGTTGTGATCTATACACGTGGCAAGTTCATCTGCCTGCAGAACAACGTTAAGACATACCAGTGGGGTTACGATGACGCGGCAACGCTGGATTCAGTAGCACTGAAAGGAGAAGTTAATCAAAGCTACTTCGACGCGGCTCCAAAATGGACACAGCGTAACTACTGGGTAATGACCAACAACGGTGACTGCACGATCAAAGCTTACTTCAACAAGCCTAACGACAATACGCCAAGGATCGAAGCAAATATTGACGAAGAGGTGGCAGGTATGAAGTTGTTCCCTAACCCTGCCGCTGACCAGGTGAACGTAGAATTGACTACAATTACCAAAGGTGAGGTGCGCGTGGAGCTGGTGAACATGCTGGGACAAGTATTGAATAAGGTAAACACTGATAATAACAAAGCTACCTTCAACGTGGCTGAACTGCCTGCAGGCTTCTACATGGTAGAATGTTATCAGGATGGCGTAAGGATAGGAACCGCAAAATTTGTGAAAAACTAACCGCTCAACTTATTAAACTACATTAGATGAAAAAAGTAATCTTTTCTATACTGGCCGCATCCGTGATGATGCCGGCTATGGCGCAGGAAGCTAAGACGGCTCCCGCTCCTGTTACAAAAAAATACAACTACACCCGTGACCCTGATCTTTCAAGGTGGGTTATAGACCTTAATTTGCTGGGCGGCGGCATGAAGCAAGACCTGACAACAGGAACTTCAACTTCAGGCTACCTGAACGCCATCAGCCAGAACACCAACATTGGTAAGTTATCGTTTGACAAGGGAAGCTCTCTTGGTTTCGATGCGCAGCTCGGCTATTTCTTTGGTCCCGGTTGCCATTGGGGTGTTGGGGCAGGCTTTATGTATCTGTCTCAGACAGGCAACCTGAATCTGGATAAGTATCATGTTGAATATCAGGCGACTGATGCTGCGGGTGCTATCTACCGCCAGCACATCACCGGTAACAATATGGCCGAGTGGACTAAATCAACCAACATCAACATTCCGTTGATGCTGAAGTATAAGTACAGGTTCTCTAAGGCGTTCGGCTTTACAGCTGATGCGGGACCAATGTTCAACATGCAGATGAAGAATGTGTCTCAGAACAACGGCAACTTCGACTACGAAGCTATATATAAGTACAGCCTTACATCGGGTGGTGACGGATCGCCGTATACCTATGACGCGTCTCCTGTTCCGGGATCTACTTCTGAGCTGATCACCAGGGCAGCAATGCTGAATTATAATCCGAATGTAGATCTGAATGCTGAGTTCCAGAAGCAGAAAGCAGCAGGCTACAACGTAGGACTTGGTCAGACACCTGCTGTTGATAAGAGCACAGTATCTTATACCACAGGATCTGTAGGTTTCCTTTTGAGGCCACAGCTCAGCTGGTACCTTTCAGACCACGTTGCGCTGAACTTTGGTGCATACTACATGTATCAGTCATTCAAGAACAACAATGTAGCTAACTACACCTTCATGAATACGAAGATGGAGTATAGCTCAAGCCTGAACAATGTATCATCAAGCAACGTATCATCTTTTGGTGGTAATGTGGGTGTTCGCTTCCTGTTCGGCAAACTGAGGGATACGGATGAGGACGGAATTCCGGACAAAAAGGACAAGTGTCCTGAAGTTTGGGGTCTCGAGCAGTTCCAGGGATGTCCTGATACCGATAAAGATGGTATCCAGGATTCTGAAGACTCTTGTCGTACCATTCCGGGTATCGCTAAGTTCAACGGTTGTCCTGACAGCGATGGCGACGGAATTCCTGACAAAGATGACGAGTGTCCTTACCAGGCAGGTCCTGCAAGTCTGAAAGGCTGTCCTGACAGGGATGGTGACGGTATTGCAGATAAGAACGACCTCTGCCCTGATAAGCCGGGTCTGGCTCAGTACAAAGGCTGTCCTGATACTGATAGTGATGGTATCCCTGATAACGAAGATCAATGTCCTGAGGTTGCAGGTCCTGCAAGCAACAATGGTTGTCCGCTGCCTCCTCCACCGGTAGTTGAGATACCGCTTTCTACACCGATCCTGTTTGAAACAAACAAGACTATTGTACAGGAAACATCTAAGCCGGTACTGGAAACAGCTATCAAAACGCTGAAAGACGATCCTAACGCGATCATCATCATCCACGGCCACGCTGATGCAAGGGGTACAAACCAGTACAACATGAAGTTGTCTCTGCGTCGTGCGCTGTCAGTTAAGAAACAGCTCATAAGCATGGGTGCTGACGGTAAGCGCATCAAAGTGATGGCTCACGGTGAGAAAGACCCTGTAGCAAGCAACAAAACAGCTGAAGGCATGGCTGAGAACAGGCGTGCAGTGATGAGGCTGAATGTTGAATAAGCTGCATCGATAAAATCGTAAAACGCGGTCGCTGAAAAGTGACCGCGTTTTTATTTTGTGTCTGTTGTGTTCAGTAGCGGGCAAGAGCAGACCTGCCCCAAAACGGGGGAAGCATATCCAATATGGAAGAGTGATAATTACTTTGTGCGGTCTTTTACCATTTCCAGCACTATGGTGAGTTGCTCCGCTCGGGTAAGGTTGCTGTTGTCGACGATAACCGCATCATCGGCGCGGCGCAGGGGGCTCTCGTCGCGGGTAGAATCAATGTAATCGCGTAGTTCCAGGTTGTGCCGGATCTCGTCTATGGTGATGGCGGGATTGGTGGCGTAGAGCTCCTTAAAACGGCGCATGACACGCACTTCGGGGTCGGCGGTCATAAATAGCTTCAGTTCAGCATGAGGGAAGACCGCAGTACCTATGTCGCGGCCATCCATTACAATGCCTTTATCGTGCCCCATACGCTGCTGCTGTGCCACCGCGAATGTGCGCACTTCTTTTATGGCGGCCACTTCGCTCACCTTTTCAGACACGATCATGTCGCGGATATAGGGTTCGGCGTTCTCGTCGTTGAGATAAATGTCGGACGCCTGGCGATGCTCGTTGAACACGAAGGACAGATTGATATCGGCGATGGCTGCCCGGACGGCAGCATGGTCAGTAAGGTCAACACTGTTACGCAGGAAATACAGGGTAATGGCACGGTACATTGCACCGCTGTCGATATAGTTGTATCCGAGCTGCACGGCAAGTTCGCGGGCAAGTGTGCTCTTTCCGCACGATGAATACCCGTCTATCGCTATTATGATCCTTTTCGTTGCCATTCCTTGCATCAAAAGTAGAAAGGAATAGCAAGATTGTCAAAATAAGAGGGGGGCATAAAAAAAGCCCTCAGTTTTCACTGAGGGCGTTGTAATAATTGAAGATCAGTTGATGTTATTTATTCCACTGCGAAGGATCGCTATTGGTGATGGCGGCGTTATAGCCGAAGTCGTTCACCTTTTGCGTAGCAGTGTCTATGATCTGGTAGAATGCGGTAATGCCGCCATACTGACCGTAAGTAACATTTGAATAGATGTGCGCGATGCCGTGCAGGACTTTTCCTTCGTACTGCTGGTTAGGTATGAACAATGAGTCACCCACCACTGTTGCGCGTACAGGAGTCTTGAAATAGTTATAGAAATTCTTGATAACTACGTCTGACGGTTCTGCTCCCGGCTCGATGCTGATAGGGTATTGAGCTGCCAGAGTGATACTACCTTTTTCGAACACAGTCCAGTTGCCAATGAATTTCAGGCGACTTTCTTTTTCGCAGTTGGTTCCTTCATAGCCTGAAGGGCAGGTGCATGCTCCGTCGTTACAAACGCCGCCGTTGGCGCAGGTGATGGTCTTACACTTGTCTCTGTTGCAAGAGGATGTGTACACAACGGTAGCAAAAACACCGATAGTGGCTATGGCAGAAACTAATATGGTCTTGAAAGGAAAATTCATCACTTTGATTGTGTTTTATCGTTCTCAAAAATAAGAAAAAACCGTTTACAACACGACAGCAAAAGACCTTTCAGCCATCTGCCGACAGTTTATACGGTCATAAATATATTTCAATAAAGCCATCTATCTATGGAAACTTAGAAATATTTTTTTGTACTATTTTTCGATGTCGTCTTTATACCCTTTTATGGCGCGGTAAATGGCCACGGCCACTTCCAACTGCCCTTTATCTGAATTCAGGTACGCCTCTTCTTCAATGTTGGTGATAAATCCTATCTCCACCAGTACTCCAGGCATTGCGCTGCCGGCAAGCACTTCAAGTCCTTTCTGTTTTACTCCAAGATCTTCACGACCGCTTAGTGCGAATTGTTCCTGCACTTTGGACGCCAATACCACACTTTTGCCCAGAAAAGCCTGTGCGTATTGAGCGACTATGATCGCGGTCTGTGGGTCATTTTCGTTGAGGAGGCCCGGTTCGTCGCTTACATTCTCGCCATATTCACCGATAGCGTCTTTCTGCTGACCCGCCCTGTGTATTCCCATCACGTATGTCTCAACACCGCTTCGCTTCGTAACATGATGACGTACTGAGGTGTAGATCGGTTGTTTCACTGTCTTTCCTTTGCGCTTCACCGTCTTGTAACCCTTCAGGGTGCGGGTATAGGTGTAGGGAGTAGAGTTGACGTGTATGGAAATGAACAGGTCGCCATTTGACTTGTTGGCGATCTCGTGGCGTTCTACGAGCGATGGGTATGCGTCTTCGGTACGGGTGTACACCACCTGCATGTTGCGCATGGAGTCGGTGAGGAGTTTGCCCAGCTTCAGGGCAACGGCCAGGGTAATGTCTTTCTCGTAAGAGATAGCTCCCTGTGCTCCGAAGTCTTTACCACCATGACCGGCATCAATAACGATTTTACTTACCTTCTTGCCTTTGGCAAACATTGATACCGGCGAGAACACCAGCAACATTGCCAGAACAACGATAGCGCGCATAAGAATGTTTCACAAAAGATTAAATATACAAATTCATTCAACCTCGCAGTCAAATAGTTATTTTTGCCCGTTCATGAGCCTTAGCGGTAAATTTATTTCAAATTTCTCATCATTGCATCGCTTTACCTGCTGTGTGGCCACTATTTTTATAATCTTTATAACAAATGATGCCGCGGCCCAGTTGAGGCGGAAAAATGACTCGCTCTCTGCCAGAGACACCACTATTGCCATTGCAGATACTATCAGCTGGAAAAATGGCAAACCGGGTATTGCGGGCAATGATACGCTTACAACTGCAGACTCAGCTAAAAAGACCACGCTTGCAGAACGTCTGGGGATCAAAATATCATCTGATGCGCTTCCATCTGTGGTGAAAGCTACAGCCAAGGACTCGGCCGTGATGGACATGGACAATGACCTGTTTTACCTGTATGGCAAGGCGCAGGTGAACTATGAAGAAATGCAGCTGAATTCGGGGCAGATGAGTTTTGCGCAGTCCACGAATATGGTGACGGCCGCGCCCACCGATCTGGCAAAAGATACCGGAACCGACCGGCCATCCTTTAAGCAGGGGAGTGAGAAGTTCACGTTCGATTCGATGCAGTACAACTTCAAGAGCAAGCGTGCTATTGTGCGCAATGTGAGTTCTCAGTATGGTGAGGGGTATGTAAAAAGTGAACAGATAAAACGCAATCCCGACCAAAGCATATATGGCTGGCACAGTGTTTATACCACGTGCGCACTCGATACACCACACTTCGGCATCAGGGCCAAGAAGATAAAGGTGATACCTGACAGGGTCATTGTATCGGGACCGGCTAACCTCAACATTGAAGGCGTGCCAACGCCGTTGTATCTGCCGTTTGGCCTTTTCCCGGCCTCACAGAAACAACGGTCGGGTTTTGTGTTGCCAACATATAGCGTGGAGCAGCAGCGTGGATTCGGCTTGCTGAATGGGGGATACTACTTTTATGTGAACGACAAGGTGGATGCACTTGTGCAGACCAATATCTACACCAAGGGTAGCTACAAAGTGACGGGTACAAGCAACTACAATAACATGTACCATTACAGGGGGGCGTTCAGTTTGTCTTATGCCCTCAATAAGACCGGAGAAGATTTTGAGCCCAACGCCAGCACTACCAAAGACTTTATGGTGAACTGGCGCCACAGTTCGGATGCCAAGTCGGTACCCGGGCAGAGTTTCAACGCATCGGTACAGGCAGGTACGTCCAGTTTCTATTCCAATAACAGTCTTGACCCTAACCTGATACTGAACAACCAATACCAGTCGAACATCAGCTACAGTAAGAACTGGCAGAACCGTCCGTTCGGTCTTACCATAAGTGCGTTGCACCAGCAGAATACCCGTACAAAGCAGATAGATGTGACATTGCCGTCAATGAACTTTTATGTCAACCAGTTCAATCCGTTCCAGAGCAAGAAGGCGGTGGGCAACCACTGGTATGACAAGATAACTGCCAGCTACTCCATGGACCTGCAGAACAAGACGACACTATATGACAGCACATTTGACCTGAGTAAAATGTCGCTGAGCAACTTTCAGAACGGTGTGCGGCATACCATACCCGTTAGTGCTTCATATACGGTGCTGAGGTATGTGAACATGTCGTTCAGTGCCAATTATAACGAATACTGGCTCAGCAACAAGATATACCAGGAATACAATGATGTTACGGGCAAGGTGGACTCGTCGCTGAAAGACGGATTTTTTACTGCGCGCGATTTTAACGCAGGTGTTTCGCTTTCTACCCGCATATATGGTATGAAGTTGTTCAGCAGGGGAAGCCTGAAAGGGATAAGGCACGTACTGACACCCTCAACCGGTATCTCATTCAGGCCCGATTTTGCTACCGATCCGTTCAACTACTACTACCGGGCGCGTATGGATACCAGCCAAACAGAAAGGGTATTATCGCCATTTCTGAGGTCGCCGATAGGGTCGCCACCACAGGGCAAGCAGGCTGCTGTGGGGCTGGGTTTCAACAACAATCTCCAGATAAAAGTGCGCAACAACAAAGACACCGCCAAGGGCTATAAGAATGTGACGCTTATAGACGGGTTGGGTATTGCCACTTCTTATAATGCAGCTGCCGATTCTTTCAGGTGGAGTGACATAGGTGTGAATTTCAGGACGAATGTTATGGACAAGGTGAATATCACAGGTTCTGCAGGGTATAGCCCTTACGCGTTCGATTATGGGACGGGAAGGATCATGGAAACACTGAACATAGAACACGGCACCGGTATCGGGCGTTTTAAGTCGGCCAACCTCTCTGTCGGAAGTAATTTTCACTCCAAGCCCAAGGGTAGCGACAAAGAGCGCACCAATAGCGAAGAGTATCTGCGCGTGTTGCGCAATGCAGGCTACAACGAATACGTGGATCTGAACATTCCGTGGAGTTTCAACTTCACCTATACCATGTCTGTAAATAAGCAGTTCAGCAGGTTTTCCTATCGCGACACGGCTGTGTTGACGCACTCGCTCACGTTTGCGGGAGAGCTACAGGTGACCGAACGTTGGAAGGCGGTTGTGAACAGCGGTTACAACTTCGATCTGAAACAGATGACCCTGACCAGCATCGACGTTTACCGCGATCTGCATTGCTGGGAGATACACTTTCAAACCTATCCGTTCGGTCCGCGCAAGAGCTTTAACTTCACGCTCAATGCCAAATCTGCAATTCTGCAGGACCTGAAGTTGGTGCGTCGCAGGGACTTCAGGGACGTACCAAATTAATGTGCTGTCAATCAACATCGCGTACGATCCTGAAACCGAGTGTAGGCCAATTGGATGATGGTACGGCATAATGTTCCGGATCCTGTCTGCGGCAAGTATTGGTCATAAATTGGGGGTAGCTGGCATAGAATCCGCCGCGATATACCCTTGCAATACCTGATGACGGCCCCTTGGGGTTGTTTGCCTCACGTTTTTCGTAGTAGTGTTCGTCATACCAGTCGCTACACCATTCCTGCAGGTTGCCGTTCATGTCATAGATCCCGAGTTCGTTGGGCTTGTGTTGGCCGACAGACTGCGTGCGTCTTGCTGCCTCCGGCATGCCTTCTGTGTACACCGATGCAACGTCACGAATGTTGTTGCTGCCGCTATATATAAAATTGCTTTGGTAGTGGCCACCGCGTGCTGCATATTCCCATTCAGCTTCTGTGGGAAGCCGATGGCGTTTGCCCGTGCGCCGGTTCAATTCCTCAAGAAAAACCTGCACCTCATTCCAGCTTACACCTTCCATGGCGCACTGGCGGCAATTGCGGTAGCTACTATAGTTGTAGCCGGTCACAACTTCCCATTGTTCCATAGTTATCTCGTAGATGCTCATGTAGAAGCTGCCCACAGTAACGCTATGCACCGGCTGTTCGGCAGCATTGCGGTTGCTGCCCATATCAAACGTACCACCACGCACCAAAACCATCCGTATGCTGTCGGTTGTGCTGAGTCGGGTTGCTATCCGGGCAATTGAAGGCCTGTTCTGGGCCATAGCTTTACGCCCGGGCGCCAGGTTTAGGCATAGCAGGGAAAATATCAGGAAGCGGATCACACAACGAATATAACAAATCGTTGCCGGGGAGTTATTATTAGTCAGTGATCTTGATGACATCATCGTCTTCCTCGCCCATGAGGAAGTCGGTGGAATTGTTCTTCTTCTCTATCACTTTATCCATCCACAGCAGCAATGCCGGCAGCAAGGTGAGGTTGGTCACCATGGCCAGGAACAGCGTAATAGATGTTAGGTAGCCGAGCGATTTTGTGCCATCGAACTGAGAAAGCATAAACACTGCAAAACCCGCGATAAGAATGAGCGACGTATAGATGATGCTGAGGCCGGTGTCGTGAATGGTACGGTGCACTGTGTCGGCAATACTGTCGTCGTGTCGCACCAGTTCCTGTTTAAAGTTCACAAGGAAACGTATGGTCACGTCGATGGTGATGCCCAATGCCACACTGAAAACAAGCACAGTTGATGGTTTTATACGGATACCGAACCACCCCATGAGACCGGCGGTGATGAGTAGTGGCACAATATTCACGATGATAGAAATGAGCAGTATCCTCCACGAACGGAATAACGCCACCATGCAACCGAAAATGATGAGGAAGGCAAGAATGAGACTGTCGCGAAGACTGTCTACTATGAACTTGCTACCTTCAAGAAAGGTGATGCTGGTGCCGGTGAAGGTAACAGTGTACTTGCTGCTGTCGAATATCTTGTATACCTGTGGCTTTATAGAGTCGAGCAGTGCCGGAAGTTTACGTGAGCCTACATCGGCCATGCTCACACTGATGCGTGCTTTCTGCTTATTACTGTCAATGAATGACAGCAGCAATTTGTTGAACAGGGTACCCTTGCCGGTATCTTTTTTTGCAGACAGATATGGTTGCAGGAAAGCTGCGCCAAAATCGCCGGGAACTGCAAAATAAGAGGTGTCGCCGCCAAAATATTGCTGTGAGGCGAACTTCACGCCATTGGTTATCGACAATGGCTTGCCTATTTCGGGGTATGACTCAAGTACTGCGCTGAGTTCGTCCATCTTCCTGATAACAGCCAGTCCATTCACTACTCCCCGTTTTTTGCGTGTGTCTATAACAATCTCCAGAGGCATCACGCCCTTGAAGTTTGTCTCAAAGAACTTAAGGTCCACCGATACTTTGTCTGATTTCGGAAGGTCGTCTACAATATGTGCGTCATTCTTCAGGCGCAGCACACCCCATACCGACAGGCCACACACGACAAATGTGAACGCGTAAATGGACATACGATGACTGAACACCCAGTTAGTGATGCGGGTCAGCACCTTATTGATCAGTCCGCTTTCCAGATACTTGGTGTGTTTCACCTTTGGAGGGGGCAGAAAGCTGAAAAATGCCGGGATGAATACCAGAGAAATGAAGAACAGTGCTATGATATTGATACCTGCAACCAGCCCGAATTCTTTGAGCAATATGCTTTTTGTGAAGAAGAACACGCCAAAACCAATTGCAGCGGTGAGGTTGGTAAAGAAGGTAACAATACCCATCCTGTCCACCATGCGCAATAGCGACTTCATCTTATTGGGGTTGCGGTGGTATTCAAAGTGGTACCTGTTCAACAGATATACGCAGTTGGGAATACCGATCACCACCACCAATGGAGGAATGAGCGCTGTAAGTAGTGTGATCTTATAGCCCAGAAGCACAATGGTACCCACGCTCCAGATAACGCCTATTGCTACCACCAGCATGGAAGCCAATACCGCGGTGAACGAACGGAAGAAAATAACGAGGATTACAGCCGTAAGTACAAACGACATGATCAGGAACAGCTTCATCTCAGACTGAACCTTCATCGCCATCTGAGTACGAATGAGGGGCAGGCCCGAGTAGTGCATTTCCACTTTTTGGTCCCTGGCAAATGCTTCGCCCAGTTCCACAATGCTGTTTATGACCTCCGATCTGTCTTTTGAGTTAAGAACGTTTTTCTCAATGCGGACCGCCATCATGTAGGCTTTCGTGTCCGGATTGTATAGGAAGCCCCTGTATATGGGGAGGTTTTCAAATTCTCTCCTTATACTGTCAACATTTGCATAGGGAGGTTCACCGGCTATCGTCACAACTTTCAGCTTGGACGTCAGGGTGTCTTTCACAAGGGTGACCGCCCCCGGGATGCTGAGCACATTTTCTACTGCGCGCACCTTTCCGATCTCTTTGCAGAGTTTGCCATAGGCGTTAAAAAAGGCAGGATCGAAAAATTTGTCGGTCTGTACCCCGATCACCATGAGATTACCGTCCTCTCCGAATTGCTTCCTGAAATTTTGATATTCTATATATTTTGGGTTGTCGGTGGGTACTGCCGAGGTGAATTCATAACTGAGTTTCACCTGAGAAGCGAAGTATCCCATAATTGCGGTATCTGCCAACAGAGCGATGAGCAGTGCAATTCGGTATTTTATAATGAAAGCGGCTATTTTATGCCACATGTGAGAGCGTTGCGGTTGCGGTTAAAAACGGTAAAATTACTAAAAGGGTAGGTCAATATTCACTTCTTACGATTAACAATATATCATTTGGTGCATCTGTATCGGCACCGGTTTTACGTCCTGCTACTGTTCGCAGGTATAATTTCGGGTTAATAGAAGTTGTGTTTTCATGAAAAAGGAGCAACTGTTTTCCGGGTCAGTCGCACATGCGTTTTGCATGTGGGCGCAACATGTTGTCAAATGCAGACTGAAGCCATGTTTCAGGCAATTATTTTTGTTTAATGTTTTTATTTTACAGAAAATAATTACTAACATTGTAGGGTAATTCGGTATATACCACAACTATTCAAATAAAAATGCCATTTATGAACAAAATGAAGTTACTCTTAACTCTTGCTGCACCTGCATTGTTGATTCAGGCCGCACAAGCGCAATCTTCAAGACTTACAGCTCAGGCACATTGGATTCACAATGGCGCAGAATTCAAGCGTTATGACTCTACTGCATATAACTATCTTTCTACTTCAAGGGGTGGTGATCTGAACAGCCAGTTGAAGTTTGACGAGGGCACTTCATGGGTCTTTGTAATGGGTGATACCCAGAACAACAACCAGAGGTGGATACAGGAGTTCGACGCGAGCAACAATCTTACTACTTCTGTAGAGCAGAACTGGGATATGGTGCTTATGACATGGGCTAACACGTTCAAGAGCATTTATACATACAATTCAAACAACACCAAGGCTACTATGATCAGGCAGCATTGGGATGGTACATCTGCATGGATCACCGACTCTAAGAACACTTACAGCTATAACGCTGCCGGTAAACTGGAGCAGGATCAGTACGCTACATGGGACGGTACTGCATACACCCTGCAGAGCGACGTGACTTACTATTACGACGCCGCAGGCAACAAGATCAATGAGACAGGACGCGACTGGTCTACCACTTCGCCTGTTTACACTAACCGCATCAACTACACGTATAACTCTTCAAACAAGCTGAAGACCCTTACAAACGGTAACTGGAGCGGCACAGCATGGACTGATGTTGATATGTACACGCATGAGTATGACACTGCCGGTAACAAGGTGTCTACGTTGCACAGCATCTGGAACGGCACTGCTTTCCAGAATGAGCGCCTCAGCGTATACGCTTCATTCACAGGTGGCAACCCTGCAACAGAAACAGTGCAGATGTGGGACACAACCGGTACAGGTTCATGGATGGATACATACCATTACGCAAACACTTACAACAGCAACGGTAAACTCACTTCATCAACCCGCCAGTCTTATGACAACAGCATTCCGGGTTGGGTATCTGCTTCAGGTGATACAAAAGCTAACTACTACTATGGTACTTTCGTTTCTGTTAAGAGCGTAAGCAACAACGGTGGCACAGCTACTCTGTTCCCTGTTCCTGCAGAAAGCACGCTGAACATTCAGCTGAACTGGAACCGTGCACAAGCTGCAACTGTGATCATTGCTGACATGCAGGGTCGTGTTGTAAAAACAACTTCAGTTGCTGCGGGTCAGAATAACATCAGCTTTAATGTAGCTGATCTGGCTGATGGTATCTACATGGTTAACATCAACGGAGCTGAAGGACAGATCGTTAAGCAGATCGCTGTAGCTCACTAATTTTTGCATAACATCATTCTACGAGCGGCTCACCTAGTGGTGGGCCGCTTTTTTTGTTGCCTATCGCCGAGACCATGCGGCCAATTTGATTACATTTGTGTCATAATCAATCTCCTTTTTGCAGCATCCAATAGGCATATTCGATTCCGGCTACGGTGGACTTACTGTGTTCCGCTCAATAGCAGAGGCGTTGCCTCAGTATGACTACATATACCTTGGCGACAATGGCCGTGCACCATACGGTAACCGGTCATTCGATACTGTTCACCAATATACCCTGGAGTGTGTGGAGTGGTTCTTCAAAATGGGATGTCCTTTGGTGATACTTGCGTGTAATACGGCATCAGCCAAGGCTTTGCGCACCATTCAGCAGCGCGATCTACCCCTAATAGCCCCTGACAAAAGAGTTTTGGGTGTTATCCGTCCCACAGCCGAGGTGGTGGGCAAATACACTAAGACGGGAGTTGTGGGTGTGTTGGGCACCCGAGGCACGGTCAATTCAGGCTCGTATGCTATTGAGATCAGTCATTTTTTCCCGGATGTCACCGTGCATCAGTTGGCCTGCCCCATGTGGGTGCCCCTCATAGAAAACGGTGAGTATGATTCGGATGGTGCAGACTATTTTGTGAAGAAATACCTGGATGAGCTGCTGCAGCAGGCTCCGGACATAGATACGATTCTGCTTGCCTGCACCCATTATCCGTTGCTCATCAATAAGATCATGAAGTTCCTGCCCGATCACATTTCTGTGGTGACACAGGGAGGAATAGTTGCAGAAAGTCTGACAGATTACCTCAAACGGCATCCTGAAATGGAAACGCGTATCAGCAAGGGTGGAAGCACGCGCTATTTTACCACCGATGATACCGCTGATTTTGATACCCACGGCTCTTTGTTTTTAGGCCGGGAGGTGCGATCGCAGTTTACAACACTTTGATTTTTAGTATCGTTCACTAAAGGGCATAAAAAAAGGCTGTAACGAAACAGCCTTTTTTTAAGATCGCTAGAAAAATCCTATTTCTTCTTAGCGGCGGTCTTTTTAGGACCAGCATTCTTTTTAGGAGCTGCTGCTTTTTTAGGAGCTGCCGCTTTCTTTGGAGCTGCTGCTTTTTTAGGAGCTGCCGCTTTTTTAGCAGGTGCCGCTTTTTTAGCCGGCGCTGCTTTTTTAGCAGGTGCTGCTTTTTTAGCAGGTGCTGCTTTTTTTGCTGGCGCTGCTGCTTTTTTAGCAGGCGCTGCTTTTTTGGCTGGCGCTGCTTTTTTCGCAGGCGCTTTTTTTGCTGTTGCCATAACTGTGAATTTAAGGGTTAAACAAAAATCTTTATAATGGCAAAATCGCCGTAGGGGGTTAGTCCTCGGCGATTCTTATTAATTAACTGCGCTAACTGATACTAAAGTTTTTGTCCTTGTCTTACGGAATTCTACGATTCCGTCAGTAAGGGCGAATATGGTAAAATCTTTACCAAGACCTACATTCGTACCGGGATGATACACTGTACCACGCTGACGAACGATAATGTTTCCTGAGATGGCAGGCTGGCCACCGAATATCTTTACACCGAGTCTTTTACTATGTGAGTCGCGGCCGTTCCGTACACTGCCTTCCCCTTTTTTGTGTGCCATTGTTTATTGGTTAAATTCTATTACGTGTTAAAGTTAAGAGATTTCTTTAATTAAGCAATCTCATTTATTTTAATTTTTGTCAGGTACTGGCGGTGACCATTACTTTTCTGGTAACCTTTCCTGCGCTTTTTCTTGAAAACGATAACCTTATCGCCTTTCAGATGATCTATGATCTCAGCCTGAACTTTCGTAGCGTTCTTGCCTATTGTGATGTTGCCTCCATTGCTTACCATAAGCACATTAGAAAACTCAACCTTATCGCCTGCGTTTCCGCTCAGACGATGCACAAACAGCTCATCATTCTGCTTAACCTTGAACTGCTGCCCTGCTATATTAACTATTGCAAACATGATATCTGTCTCTTATACACATCT
>JACSRV010000022.1 GCA_014879545.1 Chitinophagaceae bacterium
GTGGCCTTCGGTGGGCACAGCGCGGGCGCAAATGGTTGTAAATGCGAGCGGAGTAACGGCAACAACGTTAATGAACAAGCTGTTGGGGCCGGGCGTAATAGGCTTTGGTGCTACAGCTACGTGTCACGACTCTTCTAAAGGTGTATTCAACATGGTGACACCTGCGACCGTTATGTTCGACAGCGGCATTGTCCTCTCATCAGGCAGGGTGCGCACCGGGCCGGCCGGTACCGGAGCAAACGGAGCGGCAACGCTGTTTGCATCTTGGGACAACCTGATGCCCGGAGCTGCATGGTTGGGCGCACTCACGGGCGGTACCAGTCGTAACGCGTGCTTTTTTGAGTTTGATTTCCGCCCCACAGGCGACACTGTAAAATTCGACTACATCTTCGGATCTGAAGAATATGGGGGGTATACCTGTTCTCCGTTCAACGATCCTTTCGGGTTTATAATTTCGGGTCCGGGTTATGCAACACCAACAAATATTGCATTGGTCCCGGGTACCACAATCCCCGTGTGTATCAATAGTATCAACTGTGGACCATCCGGTGGCTACCCGCTCTCCACTTGCACAGCGATGGGTCCTGGTTCTCCATTCTGTACCTATTACATTGATAACAGTGCCGGCACTATCATTACCTACCAGGGTATAACGAAAACGCTCACAGCAATTGCAGCAGTAGCACCCTGCGATACATATCATCTGAAAATAGGCATCTCGGATATAAGTGATGGTGCCTATGATTCGGGTGTGTTTTTGAAAGCGGGTAGCCTGACGTCAACCGCAATTTCCGTGAATCCGATAGGTATGCACCCAACCGATACAGCAAGCGGATCACAGTTCTGCGTGCGCGGTTGTCTGCCCGGAAAATTCATCTTCAAGCGTGCGGGAAATATGACCAATCCGCTGACGATAAAGTATATCATCGGAGGAACTGCGGTAAACGGAGTCGATTACACGTTTATACCGGATAGCGTTGTTATTCCTGCATCAGACTCTGATGAGACTGTACTTATCACCGGTCTTCCTGTAGTTCCGACAGGACCAAAAACAGTTAAGATCCTGATCCTTGCCCCATACACATGCGGTGGATTACCGGTAGTTGTTGACAGCGCTATAATGACCATTATCGATTCGTTCTTTGTGAAGATCAATACTTCAGACACGGCAATATGTCAGGGCCAGTACGTAAGTATCATCGCTTCGGGCGATACATCACTTAATTTCACCTGGTCTCCGGCAGGCACGTTATCGGGTACAACGCTATTGAATCCGATAGCAACGCCAACAGTTACAACGACCTACACGCTTACTGGCATTTATCCGGCAGCAGGGTGTCTGCCCTCGCGAGATGTGCTAACGATAAGAGTATATGAGCGACCGATAATCAATGCCGGTCCGCCGGTGCAGATAACGTGCCAGGGAACTGCGCTGCAGCTGAATGTGACCGCGTTTCCACCAAGTATCCCGTATACCTATTTGTGGACACCCAATACTTACCTGAATAGTGGCACAGTGGCCAACCCGATTTTCACGCCGGGCGACAGTGTGGACAGGTGGCAGACAGTGCGTGTGAGCGCGCCGGTGCCCGGTTGCAGCACGGACACTTCTTTCTTCCTGCATGTGTTGCCGAATGATTTCCAATTGTTCAATCTTGATACGGGAATCTGTTTCAAGCAACTATCCAGCTATCCGATCCGTTTGCTTGGTGACACAGAGTTCTCATACTCATGGTCGCCTAAGACGGGAGTATCAGATCCGTTCTCTATGCAGCCTGTGATAACACCTCCTGGAACTGTTACGTACACGGTGACTGCATCCTATCCGAAGTGTCCGGATATCAAGCATACTGTGCTTTACAGCATACAGGACCCACGTGTGGACATTCTTATGGAAGATACGATCGTTTGTCTCGGGATGCCGATGCAGATACCTACATTGGTGACACCAAAAGACTCACCGTTTACTTTCACGTGGACACCTGCTGATACTACACTATATGGCGCTACAACGCTGACTCCGGCGTTCTTCACTTTCACACCGGGCACGTATAGTTATGAGCTTATTGTAAACAGTCTTCTCGGATGTTCTGATACAGACAATATCAAGATTATTGTAGCGCCACCGGTGGACATAACCATTAAGCCGGGCAACACAAAGATCGGCTACGGACAAGAGATCCAGTTGGAGGCAATAAGGCTTAGCGCGGATGATCTTATCTATACTTGGGTTCCTAACGATGGCTCGCTCGACAATCCGAACATCAATAACCCTAAAGCGCGTCCACTCGACTCTACACAGTATACCGTATATGGTATGAATAAATGGGGTTGTCGGGACTCAGCCAAAGTTACAATCGACGTAGACCTTGATATGACAGAACACATACCATCGGCATTCACACCTAATGGTGATGGTACGAATGATCTGTTCAGGGTGCGCGGCCTTAAATATCAGCGTATCGTTGAGTTCAAGGTATATAACCGCTGGGGTGAGGTAGTGTATGATTACCGCACCGGCGATGCGCAGGGATGGGATGGCACCTATAAGGGAGAGCCATGTGACATGGGTGTTTACAACTATTCTGTGATACTTGCCAAGGTTGGTGAGGCAGAGAAGATATACAAGGGTAATGTAACGCTGATAAGATAGTGTGGCATCAACAGCATTATTCAGAAGCCGCAGCCTAAATTGGTTGCGGCTTTTTCGTGTGCAGTTCAATGATGGCGTGTGCTGAAAACAGGGCAGTCAAAAAATATTTCTTAAAAAAACCTCAAAACCAAACTTCTGGCATAGTTTATGCGTCTATGTAAGTAACGGACGATGCTAAAGCGATAGCCGGTTCGGACCGAAAGTTCTTTTTCACAGATGCTCAGAACCATTGCCCGGCAAGCTGTTTGTAGTATGCCGAACGGGCACTGTGAAACACCACTTCCTCTCTGATGGCCGTTCGAAAGATCGTTCGGAAAGATGTTATTGTTCACCCTAAAAAAGCATCTGCCATGTTATTCACCACCACAGAAAGATATCTCACACGGATATCACGAGAAGACCTCAGAAATCGCCTTGTAGGCAATCATTTGAAGATCCACGATCTTGACTTTGAAGTTGTTGAAAAGGGGCATAAACTGAAAATAGTGCCTCATGCTGAAGAGGCCGAAGACATTAAGACGCTGCCCATTACGGATGTAGAGTTGCGCCCCACCGGAGACGTAACGGAAGTGGTGGTCACCTCCAAGATCCGTAAGCTCGATCTGGGCGGTCCGCAGTTGATCATTCTCTTCTGCCTGTTCCTGGTTGGCGCTTCTACTGTGCTTTTTATGGTAGGGCGCGAAAGGATGGAGATCTACGCAATGCTCAGCATCAGCACATTGGTGTTCAGTGTTTTCTGGGTGCGTATGCAAAGAGGCTATTTCGACTATGTACGTAAGATACGCGACCATGTGCGCCGAACAGGTTTTTGTGCATAGCGGACGAAAAATATAAGTGTGGGACAACGACCGTTTTCACGGTAGGTTGTCAGTTAGTGTGTGTTTTGAGTGTGAGCAAAGAGAACTGCCCTTCCGCAAGGAGGGGCGTTTTCTTTTACGGTGGGTGCCGTCCTTAGAAAGTGAGCAAAGATGTGGAAGTGGTGTGCTACTTTTGGGGAATGTTATCTACAGATCTTACAGGCAAGACCGCGTTGATAGGCGGCAGTACACGGGGTATAGGGCTTGCATCGGCACAGGCAATGGCGGAAATGGGAGCACGTTGTGTGCTCGTGTCGCGCAACGAAGACAAGTTGAAGTTGGCGGTAGCTACGCTCAGCACCGTTGCCGGCCAACAGCATAGCTACATAGTGGCCGACTACGCCGACCCGGAGGGCTTGCGAAAAGCAGTGACCGCATTTCTTGCGACAAACAAAGTGCACATATTGGTGAACAATACCGGTGGTCCGGCAGGAGGCCCCATTACTCAGGCGAAGACCGAGGATTTTCTGAGCGCGTTCAACCAGCATCTTATCTGCAACCATATAATGGCAACGCTCGTTGCCGAGGGCATGAAGGAGGCCGGATATGGCCGGATCATCAATATTGTTTCAACTTCTGTTAAGATCCCGCTGCATGGACTGGGTGTTTCCAATACCATACGTGGTGCCGTGGCGTCATGGGCGAAGACGTTGGCGAATGAGTTGGGAAAATTCGGCATTACGGTCAATAATGTGCTTCCAGGCGCAACGTCAACTGAGCGATTGACGTCGATAGTTGGTAATAAATCGGCGAAAACAGGCAAGAGTGAGACAGAGGTAGCAAATGAGATGATGGCCGAGATCCCGGCAGGGCGTTTCGGCAAGCCGGAAGAAATTGCGGCAGTGGTGGCATTCCTTGCTTCTCCGGCAGCGGCATATGTAAACGGAACATCTATACCTGTTGATGGTGGCAGGACAGGCAGTATTTAGGCCTGTCGCGATGGGTGTGAGGCGGTGCATTTAAGATATCGGTGTAACGGTGAGCGGAAATCACATCAAGAAAATTGTTATAAATGCCGAAAATGGAAAAAGTTTTTA
>JACSRV010000068.1 GCA_014879545.1 Chitinophagaceae bacterium
GTGTGCTCATCTCTTCAAACAACAAAAAAACAAACAATTCTCCCTTCCCACAATTATTCCGCTTGATCCTTTTTATGCTTATGGCGCAACTGGCAAACAATACAGAGACAAAAGAAAAGGGACAAACAAATGCTCTAGCATGTTTGTCCCTTTCTGCGGAGAGAGAGGGATTCGAACCCCCGGACCTATTACAGTCAACAGTTTTCAAGACTGCCGCAATCGACCGCTCTGCCATCTCTCCGAGGTCAAAATTATATAAGCGCGTTGATTTTCAAAAAAGAATTTTCAATTGCGCCACATATTTTTTTGTGGAAAGTCTGAAAGTGGCTACAGGAGCGGGTTTTGTCTATCTATAACTTATGAAATAATGTGTGCCGATGGCCCGAAAGGTGCTATAACAGGGCATAATTGGCAAAATACTGCACTGCAAGGGCGTACCCGTCGAGCCCCAGGCCGCTGATGCTGCCTTTGCAGCGGGCGGCTATAAAGGACGTTTTGCGGTAGTCTTCGCGGGCTAGTACGTTGGAGACGTGTACCTCTATGGTGGGGATACCCACGGCGGCCACGGCATCGGCCAGGGCTATGCTGGTGTGGGTGTAGCCGCCGGCGTTGAGCACTATGGCATCTACACCACGGTCTATGCAGGAATGCAGGTAGTTGATGAGTTCGCCCTCTACATTGCTCTGATAATAGAGAATGTCTATGCCCGGGAAGCGGGCATGGAGGGTTGCCAGATAGTCGTCGAACCGCTCGGTGCCATATATGCCCGGTTCGCGGGTGCCGAGGAGGTTGAGGTTGGGTCCGTTGACGATGGCTATGGTGTACATATGGCTGTTTTAGTGCGTTATTGGTTGGCGAATACCTGAATCTCGTTGTAGAGTGTATCGCGCTCCACGGGTGTGCGGCCTGCGTCTTCAATGAGGTTACACAGCTCCTCGGTGGTGAGCGATGGCGACTGCTCTTCTGATCCGGCCATGGAATAGATCTTGGTGGTATCGTCGATAGTGCCATCGAGGTCGTTGACGCCGAAGGCGAGGGTGAGCTGGGCTGTCTGCCTGCCCAGCATAGGCCAGTAGGCTTTCAGGTTGCGGAAGTTGTCCATGAAAATGCGGGAGATGGCATAAAGACGGAGGTCTTCGATGATGCTCACTTCCTTTATGTGGGACATATCGTTGTTCTGGTTGCGGAACTTGAGCGGGATGAAGCAGTTGAAGCCGCCGGTTTTGTCTTGCAGGGCGCGCAGGCGGCTCATGTGGTCTATGCGGTGGGCATAGTTCTCAACGTGTCCGTAGAGCATGGTAGCGTTGGAGTGCATGCCGAGCCTGTGGGCTGTTTCGTGAATGTTCAGCCAGCCGTCGCCATCCACTTTGTCGGCGCAAATAATGTTGCGGACATCGGGGTGGAAGATCTCGGCGCCACCGCCGGGCAATGATTGCAGGCCGGCCTGCTGCATGCGGCGCAGTCCTTCTTCGGTAGACACCTTTGCCTTGCGGAACATATAGTCGAGCTCGACAGCGGTGAAACCTTTGAGGTGAAGGTCGGGACGGTGGGCGTGTATGCGCGACAGCAGTTCGCAGAAGAACTCAAGGTTCATCTTGGGGTGAACACCGCCTACAATGTGCACCTCTGTAACGGGCTGTCCATCGTACTTGCGCACGATGTCCATCATTTGCTCGAGGCTAAGCTCCCATCCATCGTCGCGGTGTTTGTACTGGCGCGAGTAGGAGCAGAAGTTGCAGGTGAACACACACACGTTTGTGGGCTCTATATGGAAGTTGCGGTTGAAATACACCTTGCCGTTGTGCAGGCGGTGGGCTATGAAGTTGGCCAGTGCGCCAACGAAGGCGAGTTCTCCTTTTTCGAAAAGCAGCAAACCCTCTTCGTCGGAGATGCGCTGGTTGTTCTGTACTTTTTCTGCAATTGCCAGCAAACGATTGTCGGTGCCGGCGGTCCTGAATACTTCCGATAGATTCATTGTCATGCCCTGTGTTGTCTTCGCTTTGTCGTGAAGGAGGTGCAAAGGTACGGGTATTAGGCTAATGTGAAAATGTGTGGTTAGGGGGTACAGACGATCGATTTTGGCGATGGAGGTATGGGGAAATTGGCGGAAAGTGGTGCCGAAGGGGAAAGAATACCATGAAAATGGTACTAAATTTTGAAACTATACTATTGTTAATACCTGGCACAACTGCTATCTTTAGGTGTCTATATATTATCCACACGTTATGAAAATACGGCAATACTCTTTTCTATCTTTTGCACTGGTTGCGGCCCTGCAGGTCACTACGGTGCAGGCACAATACATATCTCGGTTTGCAGGCAATGGCAGCGGTGCAGGTACCGCCGCAGGTGGCTATGCCGGTGATGGTGGCCTGGCGGCCGATGCTAAGCTGAACGGCTGCACGGGTGTGGCCGTAGACGGGGCAGGGAATGTGTATATAGCCGACAAGGGTAATAATGTGGTGCGCAAAGTGGACAGAGCAGGCATCATAAGCACGTTTGCAGGTACAGGCGCTATGGGGTATGGTGGCAATGGCGGGCAGGCAACGCTGGCGCGGCTGAACGGGCCTACAGCACTGGCTACGGACGCTGCGGGCAATGTGTATATATCGGACGCGGGCAATCATGTTGTGCGCAGGGTGACGCCTGCGGGAATCATATCGAACTATGCCGGTAGTGCCATAGCGGGTTATGCAGGTAATGGCGATACGGCATACAAAGCAAAACTGAATGGCCCCGAAGCATTGGCGGTTGACGCGTTCGGCAATCTGTATATTGCTGATGGTGGCAACAACGCGATACGCAGGGTAGATGCGAGTACGCATATCATCACCACTATAGCGGGCATGGGATTGCCGGGTATGGTGGGCGATGGCGGCCCGGCAACGGCTGCGCGGCTGAATGGTCCGGCGGGGGTGGCGGTGAACGCAAGCGGAGAGGTTTTCATCGCAGATGTGCTGAACCATACGGTGAGAAAGGTAAATACATCGGGTATCATCAGTTCTTTTGCCGGTACGGGAGCATCAGGCAGCACAGGTGATGGTGGCGCGGCTACGGCGGCGGCCTTGAGTTATCCTTCCGGCCTCTCGATAGACATTTACGGCAATGTATTCATAGCCGATCAGGGAAATAATAACATACGTGTGGTGAACACAGCAGGAAAGATAGACCGTGTTGCGGGTACGACTGTTGGTGGGTTTGACGGTGATGGCGGTATGGCCACCAATGCGCGCCTGGGTGCGCCAAAGGGCGTGACCGTGGATGGCTGGGGACGTATCTATATTGCAGACCACAACAATCATGTGGTGCGCATTATTACCAATACTGCGGCAGCGACAAATGTGAACGGATCAGTAGACCTGAAGCTGTATCCGAACCCTGCGAGTGGTTCGTTCCGATTGAATTTGCCGATGCTGAAAGAATCTGCCACTATGTATGTAACCGATGTGACAGGCAGGGTAGTGATGACGCAGGTGCTGAACGCTGCTAATCAGAACAATGCAATGCCATGCAGCGACCTTGCTGCGGGTACTTATGTGGTGAGTGTGACAACGCGTGAGCGCTTGTACACAACACAACTGGTAGTAAATCACTAATAAGTTTGCCGTGAGTTGAATTACTTCTTAGCGCCGGCGATGCCGAGTGCCAGCATGATCCATGCAGCAATAAAGAAGAGACCGCCTATGGGGGTGATGATGCCCAATGGACCAAGGCTGCCGCCATTGATGCTGACAAATACCATGGCATATAATGAGCCGCTGAACAGGGCTATGCCGGTGATGAACAGACCGGTTGAGAGGCGTAGTTGCTTTGCGGGGAAATGACTGTAGATGCTGCCTGTAGCCAGCAGCGCCAGGCTGTGATAGAAGTGGTAGCGCACGCCTGTTTCGAACACCAATAGTTTCTCGGGGGTGACCAGTGCTTTGAGTGCGTGGGCACCAAATGCGCCTAATATTACCGCCAATGCTGCCAATAAAGCCCCTGATACCAATGCCTGCCTATACATGCCTGAGAATTTTGTCAAAGGTAGTAAGCGAAATGTCTTCGACTTGTAAAATGTGATGCGCGCGGCTGTAATAATCTTTCCTCGAAAGTAATAGTTGTTCGAGCCGTGTGGCAGGATCTTCGTTCTGCGCTATGAGTGGACGAGTAGTGGTATCGGAGGTGGCATTTTTCAATAGGTAGGGTATGGATGCGTTCAGCCACACTACTGTGCCGTGTTGTTTCATGATGTCCATGTTGTTGAAGAAGCAGGGTGTGCCGCCGCCGCATGCAACTATCTGTGGTGTGGTTTCGGTCGTCAGCAGGTTTTTGAGACATTGGTGTTCGAGTGCGCGAAAGATATCTTCGCCTGACTGTGAAAATATATCTGGTATGGTGCGTCCGGCTGTTTGTTCGATGAAGTCGTCCAGATCGGTAAAGGGCACGTTGTTGTGACCGGCGAGTAGTTTTCCCCAGTGACTTTTGCCAACGTATGGCATGCCGATAAGGAAAAGACTACGCTTCATGTTGTTTAAAGATATTAGACAGTTCAGTTACCGACAGAACTAAGTACCACAGTGTGATGAACGGGGTGAGGTAGAACAGCACCAGCAATAAAAGCAGGGTGCTTTTCATAATGGTAGCAATGATGGCCATAGCTGCCAGCATGAGCATGAGTGTTTCGTACCAGCTGCGGCTTTTAGAGCGGAAGTGGGCTGGAAGAAGACGCCAATTAATGATGGTGCTTGCCAGTTGTGTGAGCCCCGTAGCCAGATACAACGATATCAGGTTCTCGACATGCCAGATGCGTTGATGTGCCGGGAAAACGTAGAATAGTAACCATGGCAAGCTAAGTGCCAGCATCTGCACTATCAGATCGGTTGTCTTCCAGGCTTTAAGATTTTTCACCGGGCGTTATTACTTTGATGTGGTGTCGGCGTCGGGGAGCCTCCACTTTGATTTTTTCTCCTGGTATTTCTTCAGGCGTTTTTCCGATGGGCCGTTTGGTTTTTGTTCGCCATATTCGTGGCCATTCTTAAAATCCTTTTGGCGGTATGAAATGTCGTCTTTCTGGTCGCGCTTGCTTTGTGCGTTGGTAGAAGTTGAAATCAGGAACAGGCCAGCGGTCAGAAGCAGTGATGAACGTAAATGAGTCATGTATGATATGTTGTTTGAGATTGTGACTGAATAACAAGAGCCCATATGCGGTAGCGTTAACGCACATGGGCCTTTGTGAAATAAATAGTTAGCAGTATTATTTGCTCATGCGGGCAGACTGCACTTCAGAGTAGCGGCTCCACTTTTCTTTGTGGCCATGCTTTCTCATCTCGCGCTTGCGAGAACGCTCTGACTTGCGGTAATTTCCCTGATCAACCGATTCGCCATCGTCGCCGGAGTCCTGCTCGTCGTATTTTTTGGTTTCTTTTCCTTTTGAAGACTCAGCCTGCTCGGTGATGGCCTCGCTGCCTTTGTAATGTTTCTTTTTGTAGGTCTTGCCCCTGTGATCACCAGTCTCAATTTGGGCAGTTGCAGCTACCGAACCTGCGGTCATGAATGCCGCGCACATAAACGCGAATATGTATATCCTTGTTTTCATGCTTATAAAATTAGGGGAAATGAGTGAAATATTTGAATAGGGAGCGGAAAATGTCTGTCAGAGAGAGATTTGATGAAAAACGGGAACGGAATAGGGGTAAAAGCGCATAAGAGCGTTATATGTGAAAAGAAGTTCCATGAAACGGCTTGGTTTGCTTATATTATCTCTTGGTTTTGTTTGTTCAACGGCGTTGGGGCAGGCGGGATACGATCTTAAGGTAAGCACAGAAGTGTATGTTCCACTTACGTCGGGTACTGTGGTTTCGGATGGTACCGGGTGGGTGGAGCCAAATTATTCCATACCTCTGGGGTTCGCTTTTCCGATAGGCGACACCGTGGTGAATTCCTTTAATCTGGCGTCAAATGTGGTGGGAACGGGAACGGCAAGCTCGGCTGTGACCACGGGATTCATGCTCACGGGTGCACAATTATGCGACAGGGGGCTCTCTAAACTTAAAAGTGAATCTCCCCTCAGGTATGAGGTGTCCGGAGTGGAGGGTCATAGGGTGTTCAAATTTGAATACGCCAACGCAGGATTTGCAGAAGAGTATTTTCAGTACCGCAAGAATGCCGATCACCTAAATCTTCAGGTGTGGTTGTATGAGGAGTCGGGGGCTTTTGAGTATCACTTTGGCGCATCGAGTGTGGCACATCAGGCTGACTATTTTCCCGGGCATTCCGGCATTAGTATAGGTTTTGTTCGAGACTATGGTGTGAATACCCGCGAGGCAGAAGGTGAGTATTTGCTGTCGGGGTCGTCCTTGCAGCCATCGGTTGACTATGGAGGCCAAACGCAATCGGCCAAAGGTTTGACGGGTTTGCCGCCAGCAGGTACCGTTTACAGGTTTGTGCCTGTGCGGAAGCAACCGGCGGTCTTGCATACCATCTCGCAAGAGAAGCGAATGACAGTTTTCCCGGTCAATTGTCGTGATTTTATACAAGTCGTGAATCCACTGCACGAGGAAACAAGGTTCGAATTGCTGTCGGCGGGTGGTGGATGCGTGCAGCGGGGCGACCTGCAACATGGCGGCAACCGCATCAGTACGGGTGGGCTTACCGAGGGAATCTACATACTTGTCGTGAATGCGCCCTCGGGAACATAGTTGCACCGAATTATAAAGTCATGATCTGTTTCTAGTGATGTATTAAATACAGAATAATTTGAATAATATTTTAGATGTTTTGTTTTTTTGCACCTGTAAACCCTACTCATCGTAGTAGTTGGAAGAATTGAAAATCACCAAAAATGCACCACGAAAAAACAATAGAGGTACTTTATAAAGAACTTTTCGAGAAAGAGTATGCAAATGCATGTCGCTTTGCACTCTCGTTCCTAACGGATATGCATATGGCGGAAGATGCAGTGCAGGATGTGTTTATCAAGTTGTGGGAACAAAAGCCGGAAATGTTGTCGTCGCCGGGTATCAAGTATTATCTGATCACCTCGGTGAGGAATAAGTGCATCTCAATACTAAGGGAACAAAAAAGCAAGGGTGTATTCTACCCGGAAAACGCGCCTGAAAGTAATGAAGAGCACCTGACGCCGCTGTACCACAAGGAAAATCTGAGTCTGCAGGAGCGCAAAATTGCGGACGCGCTTGGGCAGCTGCCTCCTGTGTGTCGCGAAGTATTTCTAATGGTGAAGTTGCACGGGCTGAGTTATAAACAAGCTGCCGAACAACTGGAAGTGTCGGTGAAGACGATCGAAAATCACATGGGTAAGGCGTTGCGGATCTTCCGTGATTATACGCAGAAGGTAGCCGTTGTAACCTATTTAATGTCATTTTTTAAACCCGTATTTTAATATGATGAACGAGATGAATGTGCAGATAGACGAACTGATCGCTAAAAAGCTTTGCGGGGAAAATACGCCCGAAGATGATGCCGTGTTGCAAGAGTGGCTGAAAGCAGCACCTGACAACCGTCAGATCTACGACAAGCATGCCAAACAATGGATGGAAGTGGAGGCCCTGATAAAGGGAGTGGAATTTGATACGGCAGCAGCTTGGGAGAAGGTGGCCGCTAAAACAGTGGATGTGAAAGCACAACCTGCGCGCAGAATCATTTCACTAAAGAGTATCTCATGGGCAGCAGCTGCGATACTGGTGGTAGGCGTGTTGCTTTACCGGGTTGCAGTTCCGGGCTATTCTGAAGAGGTATTTGCTGAGAACGGGAATATGGAAGTTGTGCTGCCCGACGATACACACGTGACCCTCCATAAGGGATCGAAGCTGGCATACAACAAGACCTTTATCGGCAAAGAGCGGAAAGTGTCTCTGGAAGGGGAAGCATTCTTTAAGGTGCACCGCGACGAACAGCATCCATTTGTGATCGATGCCCAGGCCGCCCGGGTGCAGGTACTCGGTACCGCTTTTGACCTGAAATGCAATGAACATGCCGCCACCGTAGCTGTGGTGGAAGGTAGGGTGAAATTCTCGGCCGGAGACGACAAGAATACTTTTGTGGTACTTACCAAGGGACAGCAAGCGCAATTGACCAATGACAAATTGGTGAGCAGTGCCATTGAAGACGAGAATTTCCTGTATTGGAAGACCGGCATCATCAGTTACCACGAGCGAGAACTGCAGGCTGTAGTTGCCCAACTTTCTGAGATTTTTGAAAAAGATATTTCACTAGCCGGCACAATGCCGGTCGATCAGGCTCACCAACTCATTACTGTATCTTTTGACGGGCAGGGATTAGAGCCGATTCTTTCCGAAATTTGCCTCGTTGCCCGTTGCCGTTGGGAAAAAGGACCCGGTGACAAATACAACATTTCGCCCCGGTAGCCAATGAGACTTTTTTTAAGTGTGATAATAAATATGGTTGTTCTGATGGTTGCTGTGCCCAGTTTGGCGCAGCAACCATTGTCATATCCGTACAATCCGCCGAAACGCATTGCAGATGTAGGTTTTTATCTTGAAGACATCAGTAAACAAACGGGTGTTATTTTTTCTTATAGTTCGAAGTATGTAGATGTCTCCCGGCAGGCAAAGGTTTCGTCCGGAGCGGACAAAGTGGGGGTGGTGCTTTCAGATATTTTCTCAGGCGAGCCGGTGAGCTTTCGCGAGCAAGGGAATAAGGTGCTGATAATATACGAGGGCAAAGATGCGGATACAATAAGGTCTTATGTGGTAAATGGCTTTGTGAAAGAATCAGGATCGGGGGAAGCGATAATAGGAGCAGCGGTTTATGTGCCGGGAACACCGTGGGGAACGGTAACCAATATGTATGGATACTATACACTGGTACTGCCTGCAAAGAACACCAGACTCATAAGTACTTACCTTGGTTTTAATGCGGACACTGCAACTTTGAATCTGGCGGGTGATACGCGGCGCGATGTTTATCTGACAGCGGGCACCGACCTGAAGGAGGTGAAAGTGATCTCAGCGAAAGCAATGAACCAGGCAGCGAGTTTTCATCACATAGTACACAACGATATCAAGACCAGAGCAGTGTTGTTGGGTGAGAACGATGTGATAAAAACTGTCCAAAACCTTCCGGGTGTGCAGACAGGGTCGGGAGCGGGCAGTTTGGTGCTGGTGCGAGGCGGAGACCCCGGTCAGAATCTGCATTTGCTGGACGGAGTGCCATTATATAATGTGGACCATTTTTTCGGGCTCACTTCCATTTATAATCCTGATGCCATCAGGTCGGTTGATTTTTATAAGGGCGCATTCCCGGCCCGATATGGTGGCAGGACAGCATCGGTAATTGACGTGAGCACCAAGGATGGTGATATGCAGAAATGGGGAGGACAGTTCAGTATGGGGTTGTTGAAAGGAGGGTTGACGGTAGAAGGACCCATAAAAAAAGATAAAGCATCGGTTGTACTGTCTGCCCGGCGCACGTGGATCGATGCTCTATGGCGGCCGTTCACCAATGACCTGGAACTGAATTTCAGGGACCTGAATCTGAAAGCTAATTATATTGTAAACAATAATAATCGCTTGTATCTGAGCGCTTATAGCGGACGGGACCGTTTCAGCGCATTTACGACTAACACCGGTGGTTCTACGATATGGGGTAACAGCGCCCTGAGCCTGAGGTGGAACAGTGTGGTGCATCCCAAATTATTCATGAACACAATGGTGACGTACAGCACCTTCAATTATGTGCTCAATGATAAACGAGAGATCATAGAAAATGGTCAGAAGACATTGACTGAAGGGTATAAGGGCGTGTCGGGGGTGAAGGACATAGCCTTCCGTTCGGTGTTTTATTGGAAACCCGGGTCTAAGCATAATTTTGAGACCGGGGTGCAGGTGTCGGCAGGGAATTTTAATCCGGCTCAGGTCGAATATTTCTCGCAGAACACCGGAGTGGGCACAATGCCCGAAAAAGTGAGATCGAACGAGGTGATCTTTTTTGTTGAGGACCAGATAAAATTGGGTGGCAAATTCAGCCTTATTCCCGGTGTGCATTTCGCTAACTGGTTCAGCAAGCAGTTCGATTATTCGAGCATTCAACCCCGACTGCGTTCGGAACTGGCATTGTCGAAAAAACACTTATTGTATGCGTCATACGCCGAGATGGCGCAGTTCCTGCATCTTATTACCTCAAATACTTATGGTCTGCCACAGGATTTCTGGGTGCCTAGTTCGTCGAGGATCGAACCGGAGGAGTCTTATATATCTACGGTCGGTTACAGGTATACAGCCGGTTCAAACCTCTTTGTAAACGTAGAGGGGTATCATAAAGACATCAGAAATACTACCACATACGATGTAGGTAAGAATCTGTTTGACAATTACATAAAGTGGGATGATAAGATCATTCAGGGAAGGGGAGAAAGTTATGGAGCAGAGGCAAGTGTGCGCACTCAGTTAGGGCGTTTTAATATCACCTCGGCATATACGTGGTCGAAGACATGGCGTCAGTTTGCCGCTGTCAATGATGGAGCACGTTTTCCGTACCGGTATGACAGGCGCCATAACTTCAGGATAGCCGCACTATATCAACCGTCTCAGAAGTTCGACCTTACTTTGAATTGGTTGTACATGAGTGGCGAGGCAATAACCATGCCCGATCAGATCTATCCCGATCTTGACAATAACCTGATCATCAATGGTGCTAACACTACCATTAATAGTTCTAATTATACTTACAGTTCTACGAAGTGGAACGATTATCGTTTGCCGGCCATTCACAGGTTGGATGCGGGTATGAATTTCACCAAGATGCTGAGGAGGGGGAAAATGGAGCGGACATGGTCATTGGGTGTTTTCAATGCATATGCGCGGCGGAACGTGATGTTCGTTGATATCTCTTATTCGGGAGGTTTGGCAGGTGAGGGACAATTTAAATTGAAGGGCACGAGTGTGCTGCAGTTCATTCCATATGTAAGTTACAGGCTTAAAATATGATGGGAGTAAAGACACTATTATCGGGTTGTGTTTGCGGGCTGCTTTTGCTGATAGCAGGCGGATGTTCCAAGACATTGGATCTGCCCGCGGGTAAGGCCGAGCGGAAGATCGTATTGTTTGCTGAGCTTGTAGCAGATGATACACTATATATGCGAGCGGGGCTGAGTGTGGCTGTGAATACCGGCTCTGATATGAAATTCACTGTTCCGGATGGCTTGGGTATCATGCTATCAGACGGCAAATCTGCGAAACTGTTGCCCGGTGGCATTGATTCACTCACTCCATTTGCACATACGTATGTGTACACTGATCCTCGTGTGTTGGTAACAGGCGACTCATTTGCTATCACTGCGACCTATCCGGGGATGGCGACTGCGACGGCAACCGTTGTTATTCCAAAACCTTTTTCGGTTAGTTTGATTGATACGGCGACTGTACAATACAACGCAGATTCTACTTTAAAGTTCCGTTTAAAGATCGATGATGACCCATCAGTCGATAACTATTATGTGGTGGAATGCCTGAAGCAGCACATGGACGTGGTGCCAAGTTTTTTTTATAACGATAAGTGGTTACCTGTCGCCATCAACCGTGCGTTATATGCCAGACTTAAAGCTGAAGGGCCGGTGGCAGAAAGAACAGATACGACGTATTATCGCAGATTTTCCAGGATCCAGCTCTATACAAATGACAATAATACAGAGAACGCGTATGATGAGGGGCTGACGATGCTGCAGGATAGGGTGTTGCTTAAGGACAGAGTGTTTAATGGAAGTAGTTATTATACGGATGTGTATGTGCGGAAGGCACCTACTATTGATTCTGCGAAGGGGGTAACTATATTCTACGTGAAAAATGTGACCCGTGAGTATTTTGAGTTTCTTAAGTCTTACGAGCAGTATTCGGGAAGTAGCAGCAGTTTTAACTCGCTGGATCAACCGAGAAATCTGAAGTCAAATGTGAAGAACGGAGGAGGGGTTGTTGGGGGCGTGTCGCAGCGTACTTTCAGGTTCTTGATGGATAATTGGTCTTTATAGTTCAGCAGTAGGGGTAACAGATAGTTGTTGCGTTATATGGCAAATAACTGTTTGAAATGAACCTCAGGAGTAAAATTGCCATTGTCGCCTCGGTACTTGCTTTGCAAGCGTCCGCCCAGAACCGGAAAGTGACCATAAGCGGGTATGTGACAGAACGAAAGAGCGGTGAGACCCTTCCGGGCATTATGGCGTACAGCCAGCGTTCAAATGCGGGTACTTCCACCAATACTTTTGGCTTTTATTCCCTCACGGTTCCGGCAGACACCGTTGATCTTGTTGTTTCCGGTATCGGCTATGCCCCGGTTATATTTCCCTTGGTGCTGAAGAGCGATACTGTAATCAATGTGCAATTGGAGACCTCCACAGAACTAAAAGAAGTAGTTGTGGCGGGCAAGAAAGATGCTGTGCAGCATCGCACCCTCATGAGTTCAATAGACCTGCCTATACAGACCATTAAGTCGCTGCCGGCGTTTCTGGGTGAGGTGGACATTATGAAGGCCATTCAATTGTTGCCGGGTGTACAGGCAGGTAGCGAGGGGTCATCGGGCATTTATGTAAGGGGGGGTAGCCCGGATCAGAACCTTGTTTTGCTGGACGGCGTTCCGGTTTATAATTCAAGTCACTTGTTCGGGTTCTTCAGTGTCTTTAATGCCGATGCGATCAAGAGTGTAGAAGTAATAAAGGGTGGTTTCCCTGCGCGTTATGGTGGTCGCCTTTCGTCGGTGATAGACATAAATATGAAGGAGGGAAATAAAGAGAAGTTTCACGGGGAGGGCGGTATAGGGCTTATCGCTTCCAGACTGACGCTGGAAGGGCCGATCAAAAAGGGTAAGTCGTCATTTATGATATCCGGCCGCAGAACGTACTACGATATTCTTGCTCAACCATTCATGCGCGGCCCTGTAAAGGCCGGCTACTTTTTCTATGACATGAACAGCAAGGTCAATTTTAAGCTTGGTAAAAAAGACCGACTGTATGTGAGTGGTTACTTTGGTAATGATAAATTTTATGCAAAACAGAACAATTCTACTGCCGCCGGATTGGATCTGTCCAGCACTATGAATACCAGTCTTAAGTGGGGGAACATCACGGCAGTCAGCCGATGGAACCATGAATTCAACAACAAGTTATTCGGAAACCTTACTGCCTACTACAGTCAGTACAATTTTTCGGTCTTTTCAAGAATGCAGAACCGATTTGCGAATATTAATGAAGACTATCTGCTGAAGTACATTTCCGGGATAAACGATAAAGCCATAAAGTATGACATCGACTATCTTCCTGATCCCAACCATACCATCAAAACAGGGGTAGGGTACACCTATCACACCTATAAGCCGGGTGCTATGCAGACCCGCACCACATCAAATAGTAAAGTTGAAGACACAACAATAGGAACTGACCCACTTAATGCCGGGGAAATAGATG
This sequence comes from Chitinophagaceae bacterium, assembly GCA_014879545.1. Taxonomy (GTDB): domain Bacteria; phylum Bacteroidota; class Bacteroidia; order Chitinophagales; family Chitinophagaceae; genus Nemorincola. Next base: position 13,412 of record JACSRV010000068.1, read on the forward strand.
CCTATAGTGAAGATGACATAAGGATAACTGATGCCCTGAAAGCAAATGTTGGAGTGCATCTTACCGGTTTTGCCGTCCGCAACGAATTTTATCCCTCTGTGCAGCCGCGTTTTGGTATGCGCTACCTGCTGAACGACAAAGTGAGCCTGAAGGGGTCTTTTGTGCAGATGAATCAGTTCATTCACCTTTTGTCTAATTCGTCTATCGGGTTGCCTACTGATCTGTGGGTGCCTGTGACAGACAAAGTTCCAGCGCAGCGATCTTACCAGGGGGCAACCGGTGTGGCTTGGACCATAAGAGACGGTTTGGAACTGACCGTGGAGGGATACTACAAAACAGTGAAGAATGTTATAGAGTATAAGGAGGGTGCAAGCTTTTTCAGTACTACAGCGGGCTGGGAGGATAAGGTGGAAGTTGGAAACGGTAAGAGTTACGGTTCAGAGTTCTTCCTTCAGAAGAGAAAAGGAAAATTCACAGGAATGCTTGGTTATACGCTGTCGTGGACCACGAGGAGGTTTGCCAACCTCAATAACGGAAAGGAATTCCCTTACCGTTTCGGTCGTCGTCATGACTTGAAGATGGCAGCGGTATACGCACCCAACAAGAATTTTGAAGTGAGTGCCGATTGGGTATACGGCACCGGAAATGCACTGACACTACCTATCGGCTATTACACAGGCGAAGAAAATACACTGCAGCAGGTGTATGGAGAACGCAACGGTTTCAGGATGCCACCCTATCACCGTGCGGATGTAAGTTTCAAATTCATCAAACAAAAGGAACGCGGGGAACGTGCCTGGGTGATAAGTGCCTACAACGTTTATAACAGGAGGAATCCGTTTTATGTGTACAGCACCACCAATACGGCGGGTAATGTTGTCTTCAAACAAATGAGCCTTTTCCCCATCATACCTTCTATCAGTTACCAATTCAAATTCTGATCTGTCAAAACATACGTTATGAAAAACAATAAAAATATTTTCATCCTTTTTGCGGCATTGTCACTGTCGTCGTGCGAAAAAGAGATAGTAGTTAAAGTGCCTCCCTATTCTTCTAAGCTGGTTGTGAACAGCATCAACCAGGTGGGCGATCCGGTGGCTTTTCAGGTGAGCCGATCGGTGGGTATGACAGAATATAATTACAATAAGAACCTGACTCTGGCCAACGCAAAAGTGTTGTTGTATGGTGATGGCAAGCTGGTAGACAGCGTAGTCTATGATCAGGCGTCCGGCACCTATCAGGGCCATCATGCTACGGTTGCCGGTGTTAGTTACAAGGCTGTGGTGGCTGCGCCGGGCTATAATGACATTTCTGCAGTATCGGTAGCACCGGCAATGATAGAAATGAAGAATGTGACCCGCATCAAACAAGCGAGGCTGAATGGCGACGGTGAGATGCAGGACGAGATCAGGATAACGTTTGATGATCCGGCGGCGGCAGGAGACTATTACATACTTAGTTTTAAAATGGTCAATACTGCCACCGATACTCCTGTGGCATTGGGTTGCATCAACACTACAGAGGCTGCCATTGAGAGCATATATGACGAGAATATCGATAATACTACCTGCCTGTCGGAAGGTGATATCTTCTTCAGAGATGAACTGTTCAACGGAAAGACCCGAGAGATGCGCTTTTTTATCCTGAGCAGTTATCTGGATAGAATGAGCTCCGACATCAACTTATTCATTGTATTGCAGCATGTACCCGAAAGCTACTTCCGACACAGGAAAACATACCTGTATGCGTCAGAGAATTCAGGCAACCCGTTTGCCGAACCAAGCAGGATATACACTAATGTTCAGGATGGTTATGGTGTGTTTGGTGTGCTGAACGCAGATGTAAAAGTGATGCAATAGGCCCGGAAGGACTTTTCTAATCTTCTTTGGTCCCCGATTTTTTGCGCACCACAACCCATTCACCAATGTCAACAGTGAACGGCATTTTACCGATCATGACAATGGCTTTTTTATCGCGTAGTTCCTGCAAGGTGCCTACCTGATGATTGTTGCGGTTGCGCACCAGGTCTCCGGGCTTGGGTTTGCCGCCAACGGTGTCGTAGTTTTTGTCAGCCTTTTTTGCTGCCGAGGCATTGGATGCGATCTGCTTTTTGCGGAACAGCACGTTTTCGGCAGCCTTGATCACTTCCTGTTTGTTTTCTGTCTTTTTCCAGTCCTGAATGATCTGTTTGAACTTGCGCTCCATATCGCGCAGGTAGTCGAGTTCTTCCTTTTTTACCTTGTTCTGGAGTTTCAGGGTCTCGAAATGCTGTTTCTGCTTTTCTTTGTTGGTAACGTCCTCATAGTGTTTTCTGATGCGTTCGTTCTCTCTAATCAGTTTCTCAAGTTCCTTTTCTTTGTCGCCCAGCTTCACCGTCTGTTGTTCGGCCTGGTGCAGCATTTTGTCCAGTTTAAAATGCTCGCGTTGTGTGAGCTGGCGGGCCCGCTCTATTACCTCCTTGGGCAGGCCGCTACGTTGGGCTATGGCAAATGTATACGAGCTCCCCGGTTTTCCGGTAGTGAGGCGGTACAGAGGTTCTAGTTTTTCCTCGTCAAACGCCATGGCACCATTCATGATCCCGCGCACCTTTCCGGCCATTACCTTCAGGTTCAGGTAGTGGGTGGTGATGATGCCAAGCGCGTGTTTGGCAGCAAGGGTCTCTACGATTGCTTCGGCGAATGCGCCTCCCAGGTTTGGGTCAGATCCACTTCCCAATTCATCTATGAAGAAAAGCGTTTTGGCATCCGCATTTTCCATGAAGTGTTTCATGTGCTGCAGGTGGGCACTGTAGGTACTCAATTCATGCTCTATGGACTGGGTGTCGCCGATCTGCACCATCAGGTTTCTGAAGATGCCCATCTCCGAATTCTCGCTCACAGGTATCAGCAAGCCCGCCTGTACCATTAGCTGCAACAGACCTATGGTTTTCATTGCTACGGTTTTTCCACCTGCATTGGGTCCGCTGATTATAAGGATCCTTTGTTGCCGGTCCAGCACCAGGTTGAGTGGTATTGTTGTTTTTCCGTTCTGTTTATTGTGCAGGAACAGTAACGGATGGTAGGCTTTTTCGAGGTGAATGCCCGGGTGCTGCGTGATACGCGGCATAGTAGCATTCATGTCATCGGCAAGAAGTGCTTTCGCTCTTATGAAGTCGAACACGCCACATAGGTTATAATAAGTCTCCAGTTGCGGGGCGAAGGCGGCAAGGTCTCGTGTCAGTTGTACCAGAATGCGGTGGATCTCTCTGCTTTCAGCTCGTTCCAGCGAGAATATCTCGTTGTTGAGTTCGGTAGTCTCTTCCGGCTCAATGAATACCGTTTTTTGGGTATCACTTTCGCCGTGCAGTATGCCTTTTACAATTCGCTTGTATTCGGCCAGTACCGCGGCAGTCCGTCTGCCGTTGAGGAAACTCTCTGAAATATCGGCAAGGTATCCTTGTTTGTTCAACCTACGGAGGACACCCTCGAATACCCTTCTCGATTCGTTGCGCACCCGTGAAAGATCGGCGCGAATGCTCATCAGCTCACGTGAAGCATTGTCGCGCACAAGTCCTCCTTCGTCTATTACGGCCGATATAAGTTCCGGAATTTTCTTTTCATACGCTATGTGGTCGCACAGCGCGTAAAGGGTGGGGAAGAGATCGTTATTTTTTTTGAACCAAAGTAATATATCGCGAATGGTGAGCGCTAATTGCTGTACAGAAAGGAACTGTTCACCACTTAGTACACCGCCCGGTATAGCCAGCAACCGCAGTTCTTTGTGCATGTTGCGGGTAAAGTCGTTTGGGAAATAGTCGCCGCTGTTCAGGATGTTCTTGTACTCATAAGCCTGCAGTAATTCCCTGCCGGCATGGTCCTTGTGGGTATGAAACCTGATATTGTTAACACGCTCGCGCGCGGCATCTGTGCGACATTTCAGCAGCAGCAGTTCGCTCACTTTATTGAACTCAAGGGCTTCAACGGCATTAGCCGGGTACAGTTGCATCATCTGAACAGAAATTCCGATCCGAATTATTTACTCCAAGGTTGCAAAAGTAGGTCATCCGCACCATCAGACCGCAGTTGTTGGGGTTTCGGAACTATTCTTTGTCTTTTCCTTTTACTTCAAATAGCTTATCCTTATCTACCACGTTCACCCTGTTCTTGTCTTTGAGTGTACGGGCGATTGCACCGTATGGTGCAGCCACCACTTCTTCGTTCTCTTTCAGACCTGAAAGGATCTCCAAGTATTTGTTGTCCTGAAGACCGGTCTTTACATCGCGCAACTCAACGACCTTCCGGGCAGCATCATACACAAATACTACTTCGCGTATCTCGTTGGTGATGGCACCTGTCTCGTCTTTTTTCTTTACACTATCAGGCCAGTCGCGCGTGGTCACAGCGTTCACCGGCACAGAAAGGATATTTTCCTGACGGTTGGTCTGTATCTCCACAGATGCCGACATGCCCGGTTTGAACGGGAACTTACCATGTGTCATCTTTGCAGTCAGGTCTTCGTAGCTCGATGGGAGGATGAGGATGTGTACGGTATAGTTGGTCACCTGATCGGTGCTGCCGCCGGCTGCTGCTCCCAGCGCCGACTTAGCACTGCTCACCGCCACTTTTGACACTATACCCTTGAACTTCCTGTTGCGGTAGGCATCGGCATCGATGATGGTGGTGTCGCCTATCTTCACTTTCGATATGTCCGTCTCGCTCACGTCCACACGCACTTCAATGCGACTCATGTCGGCGATAGTCAGCATTTCTGTACCGGCCATCTGGGCAGTGCCCACCACACGTTCGCCTTTCTTTACATTCAGCTGTGAAATGATACCTGATGTAGGTGCCACTATCGTGGTGCGTTGCAGGTTCTCTCGTGCCTGCGACAAACCGGCCATTGCACCATCAACAGTATATTTTCCACCAGTTGCAGTTGCTTTCGCACCTTCATAGGTTGCTTTTGCTGATTTATAGGTTGCCTCGCCCTGTTCGAATTCCAGCTGTGAGATCACTTTTTGTTCATATAGCTTTTTATTACGGTTGTAGGTTGCCAGTGCCAGTTGGTACTGTGACTCAGCCTGTGCCATCATTTCCTTTGTGTTCTGCACGCTGGCTTTCGACTGTTCCACAGAGGCAGTTGCCTGATTTACCAGCGAACTATATATGGCTGCATTGATACGTACCAGCACATCGCCTTTTCTTACGCTGTCACCTTCCTCAATGTTCAGCATGATGATCTCGCCGCTCACCTCCGGTGCTATCTTTACTTCAGTTTCGGGGTATATCTTGCCGCTCGCAGTCACGGTCTCGGTGATGGTATGGCGAGCCACTTTCTCAACGGCTACCTTAATACCATCGTCGTCACGGGTCTTCATATAGGCAATTAGGGCTGCTATTATCAGCAGTAATCCTCCAACGATCAACCAGACATTTTTTGACTTCATACTTGTATTCGGAATGACGATGTAAATATAAGGGAAAGGTGTGACGTGTATTTTATTAATGCCGTGTTCTTTCACATTTCTGGGCATATTTGTACCTTAGTTCACTCAAAAAATGAGATTATAAAATGGCTCAACTGATCAGGAAGGAAGATGCATTGGAATATCACGCCAAAGGAAGGCCCGGAAAGATAGAAGTAGTACCGACCAAGGAGACCAAAACACAACGTGACCTTGCGTTGGCTTATTCGCCCGGTGTCGCCGAGCCTTGCATGGATATTCATGCCAATCCGGATGATGTTTATAAATACACTGCGAAGGGAAACCTGGTTGCAGTTATCAGTAATGGAACGGCAGTACTGGGGCTGGGCGATATCGGCCCTGAGGCTTCAAAGCCGGTCATGGAAGGAAAGGGACTGCTGTTCAAGATATATGCCGATATCGATGTCTTTGATATTGAGTTGAACGCACGAACGGTTGATGAGTTTGTAAGTGTGGTCAAGGCGTTGGAGCCGACGTTTGGTGGCATCAATCTGGAGGACATTAAAGCGCCCGAGTGTTTTGAAATAGAGCGCAGACTAAAAGAAGAGTTGAGTATTCCGATCATGCATGACGATCAGCACGGTACCGCCATCATATCCGGTGCGGCCCTGCTGAACGCATTGGAGCTGGTGGGTAAGAAAATATCTGAAGTGAAGATAGTGATAAGCGGTGCGGGCGCGTCAGCGATCTCGTGCTGCAAAATATACATGAGTCTGGGCGCAAGGGTAGAGAATATGTATATGTTCGACACCAAGGGACTCATTGTGAAGTTGCGCGCGGACCTGGACGACAACAAGCGCATATTCGCCCAGGACGCGGAAGCTGTGGATCTTGCCACTGCCATGAAGGGTGCGGACGTGTTCATTGGTCTGTCGAAGGGGAATATTGTTTCGCAGGATATGGTTAAGGGAATGGCGGATAAGCCCATTGTTTTTGCGCTCGCGAACCCTAATCCTGAAATAACCTATGATGACGCACTTGCTGCACGCCCGGATGTGATAATGGCCACCGGCCGCAGCGACTATCCTAATCAGGTGAACAACGTACTTGGTTTTCCTTACATCTTCCGTGGTGCGCTGGATGTTAGGGCAAGTGGCATAAATGAGGCTATGAAGCTGGCAGCAGTGCATGCGCTGGCTGCATTGGCCAAACAACCTGTGCCCGATATTGTGAATGTAGCCTATAACAACGATCTGCTGCGTTTTGGTCCTACGTACATCATACCCAAACCAATGGACCCGCGTTTGTTGGTGACTGTTTCTACTGCTGTGGCCAGGGCTGCAATGGAGAGTGGGGTGGCGCGGAAGCCTATAACCGACTGGACTGCGTATGAGAACGAATTGTATCGTCGCTCAGGCTCCTACGATAATCTGTTGAAGTACATCAACAATAAAGCAAAGCAGAATCCGAAGAGGGTTGTGTTTGCTGAAGCGGAGAATATCAAGATCTTGAGGGCAGCACAAATTGCTGCCGATGAAGGCATTGCTATCCCGATTCTGCTTGGCAATGAGACCAAGATCCGCGCGATGATCAAAGAATATGATCTGCACCTGGAGGGAATACAGATCATAGACCCTAAAAACGAGAGCAGTGAGGCTGTGCGCAACAAATACGGCGACATGTTCTTCGAGATGCGCCATCGCCGGGGCGTTAACTTCTATGAGGCCCGTAAACTGATGCGTGAACGCAACTACTTTGGTTGTATGATGGTGCACAATGGTGAGGCTGATGCAATGCTTTCAGGACTTACGCGAAAGTATCCCGATACTATTAAGCCGGCATTGGAGATCATAGGCATGGAAGAAGGAGTGAGGCGAGTGGCCGGCATGTACATCATGCTGACCAAGCGCGGACCATTGTTCTTTGCGGACACTACGCTTAATTTCAATCCTACAGAAGAAGAACTGGTAGATATTACAATGCTCACGGCGGACATGGTGAGTAGTTTCAACATCAAGCCCCGCATTGCTATGCTTTCGTATTCCAATTTCGGAAGCAGTCCATCTCACGAGGCGACCACAGTACGCAATGCAGTGGCCCGCATCAAAAGCATGAATCCCGATCTGGTAATTGACGGTGAGGTGCAGGCCGGAGTAGCGTTCAATAAAGATCTGCTGAAGGAGAACTATCCGTTCTCTGATCTTGTGAATGAGGCACCCAACGTTTTGATCTTCCCCAATCTTGCAGCCGGAAATATCGCCTATCATTTGTTGCAAGAAGTGGGAGGCGCGGAAGCAGTAGGTCCGATTCTGCTGGGATTGCGCAAGCCTGTTTACGTATTGCAGCTGGGTAGCACTGTGCGCCAGATAGTGAATATGGTGGCACTTTCGGTAGTGGAGGCGCAGGTGAAGGGTGCTTTTGAATAAATAGATAATATTACTGAAGTAGAATGGGCCGGAAATCCGGCCCATTCTCATTTATTGTCGTTTGATCTATTTTTTCATTTC